>JAGLNY010000156.1 GCA_023139255.1 Spirochaetales bacterium | reverse complement strand
ATTGGTGATTATGTAATTTCATCAGGTGAAGTAGCAGCATTGGTTATTATTGATGCAGTTTACCGGTTAATCGAAGGTGTCATAAATGAGGATTCATTAAAAGAGGAGAGTTTTTCAAACGGTCTTCTGGAATATCCGCATTATACAAGACCTTTTGAGTATTGTGGGATGAAAGTTCCTGATATATTATTATCCGGAAATCATTCTGAGATTGCAAATTGGCGTTTAAAAAAAAGACTGGAAAAAACATTAAGAAACAGGCCTGATTTAATAAATAATGCCGTTATTGATGAAAAAGAAATTGAACTTTTAGAAAAATTGAAGGAAATCAGGATTCCGAAGGAGTAACCAAGATGGATGTAATTAAGGCTATTGAGTTAGAGCAGCAGAAAGAGAATGTGGAAAATTTTAGGATAGGGGATACAGTTAAGATATATTTCAAGATCATAGAGGGGCAGACTGAAAGAGTCCAGATATTTGAGGGTCTTCTACTAGCAATGAAAAATAGTGGCGTTCGAAAAACAATGACTGTAAGGAAAATGTCATACGGTGTTGGTGTAGAGAGAGTTTTTCCTATGCATTCTCCCAGAATTGAAAAAATTGAAGTTGTACGAAAAGGACGTGTAAGACGTGCAAAATTGTATTATATAAGGGATCGTGTTGGGAAGGCTGCAAAAGTCAGAGAACTTATCAGGAAGAAAAGTACTACTGCTAAAAAATAGAATATTTTACTGTGTATATAGAGAAAAAGGTGAAAAGCGGAAAATTTTGAATTTTTTCCGCTTTTTTTTATGTTATATCTATATGACAACAACAGAAAAAGGTAGATTAGGGGAACAAAAAGCTGAAGCTTATTTAGTGAGTATTGGATATACTGTTTTATGTAAAAATTATAGACAGAGATATGGTGAAATAGATTTAATTATTGAAGACCCGAAGGGAACGACAATAGTTTTTGTTGAAATAAAAACCTGGAATAGTTTTTCATGCACTGATCTTGAATACTCAATTAATTATAGAAAACAGTATAGGATAAAAAAGACATCTATTAAGTATCTTTACACTGACGCAGTTAATATCTATAAATTTATTAGGTATGATGTTATATTAATTCATAAAGAAGAGTTAACTCATATTAAAGGAGCATTTTGATTTGGATGATAAAAACCCTGATATGATGAATAAACCTGACTCAAGAAGCGGTAACAGAAATAGAAATCGCAACAGAAGAAACTTCAGAAAACCTAAAAATAAGAGACATAAATATCCACCAGTAACTTGCGCGGTTTGTGAAAAACCCATTGATTCAATTGCTCAGACCATCGGTGGACCGGGAAAAGATGAGTTTTCCCATTTTGATTGTACGTTACGAACTCTGTCTGAAAACGAGACATTATTACCGGGACAGAAAATTTGCTATATTGGAAACGGGGATTTTGCAGTAATTGAGTATAATAAGAAGAATTTCTCAGGTGGTTTTTCTGTTGTAAGACGAATTACCTATGAAAATCAGGAATTGAAAAATTCAGTTAAGAAATTGGTTTCTGAAAGAAAGAAAACCGCAAGGGTTTGAAAAAGGTAAAATAATTATGATAAAAGCGATGTTTCCAGGAACGTTTGATCCGCCCACAAACGGACACCTTAACCTGATAGAAAGAGCCTCTACTATTTTTGATAAACTTTTTATAATTATTGCAGATAACTCTGCAAAAAAATGTACTTTCAGTGTGGAAGAACGTAAAACAATTCTTCAGCAATTGCTGAAGAAACATAGCAATATCGAGGTCATTTCATGGAATAGAATGGTGGTTGATTTTGCCCGTGAATATGATGTTAAGATTATGCTTCGGGGGGTCAGGGCTCTGGCTGATTTCAGTTATGAGTTTGAGCTTGCAATGACTAACAAACAGCTAAACCCTGATATAGAAATATTTTTCATGCCTACAGATCCACAGTATTTTGTACTGCGCTCATCTGCTATAAAAGAATTAGCTGCATTCGGAGCTGATATCTCTAAAATGGTACCCAAGGAAGTTGCGGATTTGCTTATTAAAAAGATCAAATTCATGTAAACATGAATCTAGACATCTTTAAAAAATATTCGAATTTTAAAAGTGCTCAGTTGACATAAGCTTCCTATTAAGGTAATGTCTTTTGACTGATAATGATTTATAAGAGGTTAAGAGATGGCAGTTCCTAAATATAAAACTTCTAAAGCAAAATCTCGATCTAGAAGATCGATCAATATGAAACTGACGGCCCCAAAATTGGTTGAGTGCGGTACGTGTGGAAACAGGGTTCTACCTCATAGAGTTTGTCCAAAGTGTGGTTTTTATCGCGGACAGCAGGTTTTGAATCTTGCAGATATTGGTTAATCATTATAAGGAGATTAAGTTATGGATGACCTTTTTGCTAAAATGAGAACTTTAATAGCAGAGAAACTGGAAATTGAAGAAGAAACGATTGCCTTGGAGTCTTCTTTCAGGAAGGATCTAGGTGCCGATAGTTTGGATACATATGAACTTGTATACGCTATCGAAGAAGAGATGGGAATAACTATTCCTGATGAAAAAGCAAATGAATTTGAAACTGTGAAGGATGCTGTAGACTATCTGAAATCACAGCTTTAATCTCAGGCAATGTCTTTGATAAATGAGAAACGTCTTGCGTCCTGTCCAAATATTGATTTAGACAGAAAACATGAGCTGTTATTGTTTGAAAAGAATGTTGGTATAAGGTTCAGAAAAATTAATCTTCTGAACCTTGCTTTTTCCCACAGATCATATTCCAATGAACATCAAACTTTTATTGAAAATAATGAAAAACTTGAATTTCTTGGCGATAGTGTTCTTGGTATGGTTGTAAGTGAATATCTGTATACAAAACTTATAGATATGGATGAAGGGGATTTCGCGAGAATCAAGTCCTTTGTCGTTAGCGAGGACAGTCTCTCTGAAATAGCAAAAAAACTAAAAATTGATAATTTCATACTCATAGGCAAAGGTGAGGAATATTCAGGCGGTCGAAATAAAAAAGCTATATTAGCGGACTGCCTGGAAGCAATAATTGGCGCCTATTATCTTGATTCAGGTCTGAAAGCAGCAAAAATATTTATTTTAGATAGTCTTATACCTGAGATCAACAAAGTTCTGGCAAATAAACACAAAAAAGATTATAAAACACTTCTTCAGGAATTTGTACAAAAAAAATTCAAAACTTATCCCAAATACATTGTAGTTAACAATACAGGACCCGACCATGATAAAGTGTTCTGGATAGACGTTGAAGTGAACGGGCATACATATGGACCAGGAAAAGGTCGAAATAAAAAAGAAGCTGAACAACATGCCGCAGGTTTAGCATATAAAAATATATATTCTAAACAATAATTCATATTAGCTATATCATGCGATAACTATTATACATTTTTATTGCCATAGGAATTAAAGTTTGACGTGTGTTTTGGGCAGGGTCGTCAATAACAGCCTCTAAAAGAAGCTGAAGAATTGTTCCAATAACAGGTCCCTGTTTCATGCCTGAATTTATCAAATCGCTTCCGCTTATAGCTAAATCTGAAATTTGAACTGCAGTGTCATCCTGCAATAATATATTTACACGATCAATGAGTGAATACAGTAGTTTTATCGGCTTTTTTATTCCGGTCGTGCCATAATAATCTGCCTCTCGAAGTAAAATTAGATTGTGTACATATTGAATGCCTACACGGCTTATAAACCTTCTTACAGCAGCATCGGTCCAGTCTTCTGAATAATTGAACATATGATTGCTAATAAGGTGCACCACTTCTTTTCGAAAAACATTTGAGAACTTTAGCCTTCGCAGTACTGAATCGGCCAGGTCTCCTGATATACGATCATGTCCATGGTATGCCGTTGTACCATTAATATTAATTATTTCAGCTGAAGGTTTGCCAATATCATGCAGGAGAGCAGCCCAGCGAACAATTAGATTAGAGTTTGGAGCGCCGTCACAGCTTAAGCATAGATGTCTGAATGTATCAATTTTATTAGATCCTTTTTCCCCAATGCTTTCACATTCTGAGAGTTCAGGAAGCACATTTGTCAGGATACCGATTGAATTCATAGAAGAAAGTGTGTTTGACGGGTACTCCGCAGAAAGTATTTTATTTAGTTCTTCCTTGATTCGTTCAGAAGATATATGAATAATTTCCGAACTGCAGAATTGTATTGCATCTAGTGTTTCCTTCTCAATTGTGAAACCTAATACTGCTGAAAATCTGAAAGCACGAAGCATTCTTAGGCTATCTTCCCTAAAACGTTGTGAAGGATTCCCGATAGCACGAATGACTTTGTTTTGCAAATCAAGGAGTCCTTTATGATAATCAAGGAGTTCTCCGGTTGAAGTGTTTACGGCAAGTGCGTTTATGGTAAAATCACGTCTTTTCAAATCCTCAGTTATATTACCGATGAAATGTACTTCCTCAGGGTGCCTTGAATTTTTATAGGTACCTTCACTCCTGTAAGTAGTAACTTCATAACTATTTCCTTTTAATACTACAGTTACAGTACCATGTTCAATACCAGTCGGAATTGTGTGAGCGAATAGTGAGACAACCTGCTCAGGCAGGGCGTTTGTAGCAAAATCATAATCTTTAACTACATTACCGGCAAAATAATCCCTGACTGCTCCTCCCACAACAAACAATTCGAAAGAATTTTCATGGAATACATTTGCGAGTTTCTTAATTGTTTCCGGAAATTTAAATTTTTTCATTAATGACAGATAAACATTGGGTGGTATTATTGTCAATACCGATTGAAACTAATACCAGTAATAGATATATTGTTGTGTTAACAAGATTAGAATTTTATAAATTCATATTATTATCTTTCATTACCTGTAGGAGGGTATTTTGTTTAAGCCTGTAGATACAAAAGTTAATTTTCCCAAAATGGAAGAAAAAATACTGCAATTCTGGAAAGAAAATAATATATTCCAAAAATCTATTGATTACAGGGAGGATTGCCCGGAGTATGTTTTCTATGATGGTCCTCCATTTGCGACTGGACTCCCGCATTTTGGACATTTTGTTCCAGGTACTATTAAGGATATCATTCCCAGATATCAAACTATGAAGGGTAAAAAGGTTAATCGCCGGTTTGGTTGGGATTGCCATGGTCTGCCTGTTGAATATGAAATTGAGAAAGATCTGGGTATATCCGGGAAATCACAAATTGAAGAATATGGTGTCGCTAAGTTTAATGAACGATGTAGATCAATTGTTCTACGGTATACCACAGAATGGCAGGAAATAGTTTCCAGATTAGGTAGATGGGTAGATTTTGAAAATGACTATAAAACTATGGATCCTGATTACATGGAGTCAATCTGGTGGGTTTTTAAGACCCTTTGGGAGAAAGGTCTTGTGTATGAAGGGTATAATATCCTTCCTTATAGTCCGGCATTATCTTCCCCGCTATCAAATTTTGAAGTTAATCTTGGTGGGTACCAGAATGTTGTAGATCCCGCAATTACTGTCAAATTTTCCCTTAAAAATGAGCCGAAGACATATTTTCTGGCCTGGACAACGACTCCCTGGACATTAACGTCAAATTTAGCGCTGGTTTTAGGACCGGAAATTAATTATGTAAAAGTTTTAGAAAATGGCAACTCATATATATTGGCAGCATCAAAAGTATCCAACTATTTCAAGGACGAAACTACTTACGAAATTACAGGGAAGTTTAAAGGAAAAGATCTGACTGGAATTGAGTATGAACCATTAATGCCATTTTTCAGCCATCTTTCAGCAGATGGTGCATTCAGGACTTTTACAGGGGATTATGTGACCGAAGAGGATGGGTGTGGAATTGTGCATACAGCACCGGGATTTGGGGAAGATGATTATAGGATTCTTCAACCTACGGGAATCCCGGTTGTTTGCCCAATTGATGCTGAATGCAGATTTACAGATGAAGTTCCAAACTGGAAGGGGCTTTTTGTTAAAGATGCAGATGAAAGTATAATTGAGTATCTCGAAAAAGAAAACAAGCTGATCAAAAAAGAGAAAATAAAGCACAGCTATCCTTTTTGTTACAGAACAAAAAAACCACTTATATACCGGGCTTTATCCTGTTGGTTTGTAAATGTAACAAAAATAAAATCTGCTATACTTAATGCAAATGACCAAATAAATTGGATACCTGAGCATTTAAAGCATGGTAGATTTGGAAAATGGCTAGAAGGAGCCAGGGATTGGGCAATAAGCAGGAATAGGTATTGGGGTAATCCTATACCAGTATGGAAATCTGACGGATCTTCCTATTTTGAAGTTATAGGATCTATAAAAGAGCTACAGGAAAAATCCGGAGTATTGGTAGAAGATCTTCATAAGCATTTTGTTGATGAAATAACATGGCCAAGTCCTGATGGTAAAGGCACCATGCGGCGAATCCCTGATGTACTTGACTGTTGGTTTGAATCCGGGTCAATGCCTTATGCCCAGAATCATTTTCCTTTTGAGAATAAAGATTTTATTGAAAAACATTTTCCTGCTGATTTTATTTGTGAAGGGCTGGATCAGACCAGGGGATGGTTTTATACATCAACAATTATTGCTGTTGGACTGTTTCAGAAACCAGCTTTTTATAACGTTATAACGAACGGTCTTGTATTAGCTTCTGATGGTAAAAAAATGTCTAAGTCACTCCGGAATTACTCTGACCCCATGGAGGTGGTAAACAAATTCGGAGCCGATGCGATGAGATTTTTTCTTATGAACTCTGCAGTTGTTAGGGCTGAGGATTTGCGTTTTTCCGATAATGGTGTCCGTGATGTGTTAAAAAGCTTTATTATCCCACTCTGGAATGCATACAGTTTTTTTGTTACTTACGCTAACATAGACAGCTATTCATCAGATACAGCATTTTGCTCTTCCGCTTGGATGACAGAACTTGAAAATCCGCTCGACAGGTGGTTGATATCTGAATCTGAGCATTTTGTATTGAGTGTCACTGAGGCACTCGATGCATATGAGCTTCACAAAGCCTGTCAGACGATTGTTGAATTTATAGATTTACTGAATAATTGGTATATCAGACGATCGAGAAGAAGATTTTGGCGTTCTGAAAATGACAGCGATAAAATTCAAGCATATAATACACTTTACCATGTATTAATTAAGTTCTGTTTAGTTTCTGCCCCATTTATTCCTTTTACGACAGAGGAAATATATCACAACCTCAAAACCGTGGACATGGAGGAATCTATCCATCTCTGTTCATACCCAGTGTATGATAGTAACCTGCGTGATTTGCAGCTTGAATTGAAAATGGCATTAACAAAGCAGACCGTAACAATGGGCAGAGCCTTAAGAAGTATACATGCACTAAAAACCCGCCAACCTCTTCAAACTCTCTATATAGTTAACAGGGACAAGGCAGAGTTAGATATCCTGCAGGAAATGGAAACTATTATAATGCAGGAACTCAATGTTAAACAAGTTGAATATAGATCAAATGAATCAGAACTGGTTTCCTATTCAGCAAAAGCAAATTTTAAGGTACTGGGAAAATCATTAGGTAAAGATATGAAGGAAGTTGCACTTTTACTGCAAAATCTCACTGGTGAGCAGATAGCAGAAATACTTAATGGTAATTCACTTAATATTACTTACTCAAACGGCGGGATAACTATCGATTCAGAATCTATTGTGGTACTTCGTTCTGAAAATGAAGGTCTGAAAGTGCTGAACGAAGGGAATTTAACAGTTGGTATAGATAGTAGAATCACCCCGGAACTGATTCGTGAAGGGATTGCAAGGGATATAGTTCGGAGTGTCCAAAATCTTAGGAAAGAAAGGAATCTTGATGTTACAGATAGAATATCATTATATATATCCGGACCGGAGGAGATTCATGCTGCGGTACAGACTTTTAATGAATATATAAAGCAGGAAACATTAACCGAAAAGCTTTTAGATGCTGATCTTGGTAATATCAGCACGGCTACATGTGGGGAATTTGAGGTTGGTTTAGATATTGAGGCAATTGCAGCAATTTAATTAATAAATAAATGGTTAAGGGAATGGTAAATAAAAGGGAAAACAATTTATTATTTTTAGTTATACTCATTATATTTATGGTTACCGGTTGTGTGCATAAAACACCTTTCCAGGAAGAACCTTATTTTTCTGCCCTTGGACGTGAAGGTGAGTTTGTTATTACGGTAAATCTTGAGAAATCAAGTGTCTTAACTGACCAATTGCTGGTTTTGCTTCCTGATGATGCAGCTTTAGACTACCTCACTTCAATCACTGATAGGCTTTCTGTTTCTGCAATTCTTCCGGTTATTCAGCAAGATGGAAGCTACGATAACAATGAAATTGAATTTTATGGTTCCATTGAGGGTGATTTGTCTATGCCCATACTGCAGACAGTATTATGCATAAGCTCTGAATGGGAAAAAGTAATTAAGAATACATACTCATATTGGGTTAATACAAACACTGGATTGCAAATTGCAGTTCCGGAAAACGGAATTGCGATATTCTCACAAACAGGATTGGATGAAGTTTATCAAAAAACTTATGTTCAGAGAGATATATTTGTGCCCCTGGAGATAGCAGAGCGCATCAATAATGGATTGGTTGGGTTGTATGTTGAAAAACCAAGATATCTTTTCTCTCTTCTTGAGAATGTTATCCCATACACATTACTCATCAGTATTGAATCGATTTGGCTTACCATAGATTTAAACGACGATGAATATTCATTATACGGAGTTATTGAAACATCACAGAAACCCGCAACAACTGTGATCAGCATCACATTAAAAAAGAAATATCTTGAAAAAATTAGAGCACTTGAAGAAAAACCTGAAAACTGGATGGAGTCAATCCTGGTTGACAATAGTGATGATATAATTATAAATAATATGGAAATTAATAGTGATGAGATTTTTTTACTTATCCAGTCTCTATTTGAAATGACAATGCAGGAGCAATAAAATAATGCCTACTTATGACTATATTTGTGAAAATTGCAGCCATGAATTTGAGCTGTTTCAGGGAATGAAGGAAGATGCGGAAACTTCCTGTCCTGAATGTTGTGGATTTGTGAGAAGAATAATATCAGGTGGTACTGGAATAATATTTAAAGGAAGCGGTTTCTATGTAACTGATAATAAATCCAAGGGTTCAGACACTAATACAAATCCAAAGACAGAACCCAATAAAGAGAAGGTTTCTGAAAAAAAGAAAGAAACTGCAGCCTCAGATAAAAAATAAGAAGTTAAACTTCAACTTTTTCACTTAATTTAATTTTTGTGTTTAACGTCTCAGCAACAGCCTCCAGAACCATCGGCTCAAGATTAATCTTTTGGTAAGCCTCTGTTAATTTAGCCTTTTCCGGTTTCACTAGCGGATGTTCCGGAGAAAATATTGTGCAGCAGTCTTCATAGGGAAGAATTGATGTCTCATAAGTACCAATTCTTTTTGCTTTTGTAATAATCTCTTCTTTATCGAGACCAATCAGTGGACGGAAAATAAGCAAATCTGAAGCACTGTCTGTTAATATGAGGCTCTCCAGTGTCTGACTTGCTACCTGGCTCAAAGCTTCCCCGGTAACAAGGCATTTTGCATAAATTTTATCAGCAACTCTATTTGCAATTTTTACCATGGCATATCTCATGAGAAGAGTTCGTTCCTCATCATGTGAATTTCTGTTTATCTCAAGTTGAACAGCCGTAAAGGGGACAACGTATAAATTCATTTCAGGTATATATTCTGACACTATAGCAGCCAGTTTTTTGACTTTTCCCAGAGCTTCGTCAGAAGTGTAGGGATATGTATGAAAATAAATTGCATTCTGTCTTAATCCACGTTTGGCCATCAAGAATCCTGCCACAGGAGAATCTATACCACCTGAAAGTAAAAGTAATCCTTTTCCTGCACACCCAACAGGCAAACCTCCAGGTCCTTTTTCAGAGGAAATATAAATATATGCACGATCACGTACTTCAATTGAGATCGTTGTATCCGGATTGTGAACATCAACTTTTATATTGGGATAGCTCTGTAAAACAGTATCACCTGCCTTGCAGCATATTTCATATGAAGAGAATGGGAAACTTTTATCTGCTCGTCTTGATGTTATTTTAAAAGTAGTTTTCCATTTCTCTTTTGGGGTTGAAGACATTAATTTCAACACAGCATTAAGAATATCATCTAGTGTTTTATTAACAGAAAGTGCAGGGGAGAATCCCTGTATTCCAAAAGTAGTTTTTAAGGCAGAAGATACTATTTCAAATGGGCAATCCAAAACTCTTAGAAACAGTCTTCCCTTTTGTGTCACAAATCTGGGGGAATATGATGAAACCTTTTTTTTAATGTTTTTACGTAGTTTACGTTCAAAAAAATTTCTGTTTTCACCCTTTAATACAATTTCACCTAGTTTTATCAAATATAATTGGTCTGTTTTATTCATAGGGAAAGATTTTACCGTTTTCCCAATACTTTGTGTAGTAGGTTCACTTCGTAATTTAGTGTATTGCAGAAATTTATTACTTGTTTCATAGAGGTTGAAGGACCTGTAGATATACGTATTGCTGTTGATGCATCATGCTCATCATAGCCCATATTCCTAAGAACTCTCTCACGCTTTTTTTTGTTTTTTGAAGAACAAGCTGAACCTGCTGAAATAGAATACCCCTTATCATTCATGACTCTCGCTGTTACTTCTGATGGAATTCCATGACAAATAACAATAGTTATATAAGGAGATGTAGAATATTTATCTAAGTCAATTGGAAATGTATACAATTCAGGATGTTCACGAACATTTTCTATTATGATATTTTGAAGCATGCCGGCATGTTTGTAATTTGCATCATATTTTCTATAAATTATTCTCAGTGCAGTAACAAATGAGGAAATTGATGCAAGAGATTCCGTACCATGACGAAAAGAAAATTCCTGACCACCTCCTGCATTAAGCATTTGGGGGAATTTTTTCGCAAAAAGCATGCCGATGCCTTTTGGTCCCTGGATTTTGTGGGAACTAAATGAAGCAGAATCCATATCGTAATCGATAAGAGAAAACTTAATTTTACCTAACGCCTGAACTGCGTCAGTATGAAAATGTATTTTTCTTTTTGTTTTCTTCTCAAATTCACGAGTTATATGTATCATTTCCTTAATCGGTTGAATTGTGCCGGTAACATTATTGACCATCATAACAGATACAAGCTGGGTTTTATCTGTTAAGAGTTTTTCAAATTCATGCAAATCCATAAAACCGCCAGGAGCCTTTAATATATGTACAGTAAACCCAAATTCCCTATAGATTTTTTCGTACTCGTATACAGATGGGTGATCAATTCCTGAAATGATGATCTCTCCCCGATGCTTTTTTCTCAGTAGGGAGGTATGAATCAGAGAATTACTTTCTGTTCCGCCGGAAGTGAAAATAAGTTTTGTTTCGTGAACACCTAATATTTCTGCAGCATCTTTACGAAGATCTGCAAGTAGTCCTGAAGCTTTTCTTCCTTCTATATGGAGCGATG
The DNA here is from genome assembly GCA_023139255.1 of Spirochaetales bacterium. GTDB lineage: Bacteria > Spirochaetota > Spirochaetia > JABMQR01 > JABMQR01 > JABMQR01. Next base: position 9,723 of record JAGLNY010000156.1, on the reverse strand, counting down.
AAGGATTCCCATGAAATTTACGGGTAGTTTGAAAATAATTTTCCAGTGCTTCAGAAATCACTGGAGTCGTTGATGCCCAATCCAGATAACAATTCATGTAAGCATTCTGATGAATTTAGCAATTTTTATCAAGAAGAAGTTTCTGAACAATAAATACCTCCATTGATAATAATATCTTGATGAAGTATAAACTAAATATGAATATTAACTGTAAAATAGGACAAAGATCAACTCAGGTAACGTTTTATCATGAACTTGATAATATCCTGAAAACTTCCGCGAAAAGTCTTTATATTTTTGATGAATTCACAGTAACTCTGGTGAAGAAATTACCGGCGTATTATATCGTTATTGGCAGAGGTGAATCTTATAAGCGGCTTACAATTGTAGAAAAAATTCTTGCAAGAGCCGTAGAATTTGGGTTGGGAAGAGATTCCCGTTTCATTGCCGTTGGGGGTGGTGTAGTTTGTGATATGACAGCTTTTGCTGCTTCAATTTATATGAGGGGTGTTTCATTAATCCTTATCCCTACAACTTTGTTATCTATGGTTGATGCTTCTTTGGGAGGGAAAACAGGTGTGGACTTCAAGTCATATAAAAATCTTGTAGGGAGTTTTTATCCTGCAGAGGAAATAAGAATATTTACACTGTTTACCGTATCTTTATCTAAGCATGAATTCTTAAACGGGCTTGCTGAGATTCTTAAACACAGCTTTCTGACTGGTGGTGATTATTTCTCAAAAATTATTAAAAGGAAAGATGAGATTCATGCAAGAACTCCCGAAATAATTGAAGAATTAGTTTATGAATCATTACTCATAAAAAAAAGTTATGTTGAAAAAGATCCTTATGAGAAAAATGGATTACGTGCCCAACTGAATTTTGGTCATACATTTGGGCATGCATATGAGACAATTACCGGGTTAGGGCAAATATCTCATGGTGAGGCAGTAGCCTGGGGAATCTCCAGGGCACTGGAAGCAGGCGTTTTACTAAATATTACAGATCCTGGGTATGCAAAAGAAATTATTACTTTATTACGATTTTTTTCCTATCCAGTTGATGCGAAAATTGATAATTTCAAATCATACTATGAAGCTTTAAAGCATGATAAGAAAAACAGGGATGGTGCAATAAAGTTTGTTCTGCAAAAAAAACTTGCTGACACATGCATAACAGAACTACCTGAAGAAATTATTAAAAGTGCTGTCATGTAATTTATGATTCAAATACCATATTCATTTTTCGATAGGTTTCATTTAAAATGGCATGAAGCTCTTTATCAAGTTTCTCAGTAATAATATCTGCAAGCATTTCCAGGCTAAAAAGCCCGATATCAATGGCTGTATGAAAGCTTTTAACATTTTTAAACCAGAATGTTCCTTTCATATCATTTTCTAAAGTTATAAAACCCAATACTTTACTATTTCTCTTAATTCGACAAAAACTAAGTAATAATGACAAATTATCTATAAGAATGCGTGGATCATTGGCGGGATCAAATGTTCCCTGTGGAGGGGTCTCGAAAATTCCGTTTTCGGGTTTCATGAAGGGTATTGCTTTCATAATACTTGCAAGCCGGTCACCAGTATGAAATGTAAACGATCTATAAGTAACTTTCAAACGTAGATGATTATATTTTTTTCTGTCCTGAGTAAAAAGACTAAAATTTTTCCGTAAATCTTCAAAGGGTATTACAACAAGTTTTTTATTTTTTTTATAGGGCTCAACTGGATATCTTTTTTGAAATAATAAGATACCTTTCTGCTTCTTATCATCCTTTTTAGTGTTTTCCCTTACTTCTGTCTTAGAAAGTTGTCTGTCAGGGAGGAGCTTTGCTGCCAGATCTTTATGGATTTCAGCAAGCCAGTCCTTTTTAAGTGCGGAAACTGACCTTGCAAACATCCGGCTGGTTCTTACGATCTCCCCGGCAACAATAAAAGAAGGGGATTTCCTAAACATAATTGATCCTGGATGAATATGTATCTTATCTGTTGTGAGACTTCTAAATACATTTTTTCCAGTTTTAACACAAACAAATTGAATAAGTCCTGAAGCCACAGAGCACAAATAATCATGCACAGATCCACCGGATAAAATAGGGATCCCCATTTCTGATACAATTTCTATAAGTTGTTCAACTATATTAACTAATTCATCCATGGTCTGCTTTTCAAGATAGTTTGCTTTACAAAACTTTTCTTTTTTTGATATCTGAGCTAATTTTCTGTAACTATTGAAAAGGGAAACATATGTTAGAAAATCTCCGCTTTCAGAACTGAACGTATGATGTGCGTGCCTGGCCTCTATTTCCTCTCCTGCAGGAAGTGTGAATGGGGATCGTGCAGACAGGAAAGACGCAGCAATAATTGTTTCTTCAAGGACGTCATGATACTTTATTATTGCTTCAACGATTATTCGGGAGAATCGGGGAAGCAGGGGGAACTTAACCATCATTTCTCCGGTTGTGGTTAATTTGTTTTCTGTATCAATAGCATTTAATAATCTGAGAGTTTCTACAGCACTTGATATACCTGCCTGACCAGGGTGAGTAATGAAATCAAAAGATTCAAAATCAGTAATTTCCAATTCTGCCATTCGTAAAACTACTTCTGACAAGTCAGTTCTTTTTATCTCTTCCGGTGTATACATTGGTCTGTTATTAAAATCATTTTTGTCATACATTCTGTAACAAACACCGGGAGAAGTTCTCCCGGCTCGTCCCTTCCGTTGGTTACATGATGCTTTTGATATAGGACTTTCTATGAGAGACGAGGTAAAAGTTCTTGGATTGTAATAATTTAATTTTGCCAGACCTGAATCAATAACTGTCTTAATATTATCTATTGTTATACTTGTTTCAGCAATATTTGTTGCAATAACTATCTTTTGCATTCCTTTCGGTGTCTCAATAAAAACTCGTTCCTGTTCTTCTTTCGGCAATCTTCCAAATAGTGGAAGGATAAACAGATTCCTCTTTTTATCCATATCATCCAGCTTATAGACACAATTTGTTATCAATTTTTCGCCGGGAAGAAAGATAAGAATATCACCATCAGGAGTCTCTCTAATCCTTCTCTGAACAATATCGGCAATATAGTCAATAAGTATTTCAGGATTATCGTTATAGGGTAACGGTTTATATCTGATATCAACTGGATATATTCGGGCATCAATATGAATAATAGGGCATCCATCAAAATAATTTGAGAAAATACCGGCATTAATTGTTGCTGAAGATATTATTACCTTGAAATCCGGTCTCTCACTTAAGACTTGTTTAAGCAGCCCGAGAATGAAATCAATATTCAGGCTCCTTTCATGAGCTTCATCCACCATTATTACGGAATACTTCGATAATAATCTATCTGCTTTAAGTTCTTGAAGCAATATTCCATCCGTCATAATTTTCAGTACAGTATCAGGATTTGTAATATCCAAAAAGCGCATTTTATAACCAGCTATTCCCGGAATACTGGAATCAAGTTGCTTTGCAATATATTCACAAACGGAAACTGCAGCAATACGTCTTGGTTGAGTGACCCCAATAATACCGGTTTTAGAAAACCCATATTGATGCAAAATTAATGGTATTTGGGTAGTTTTACCAGAACCGGTAGGACTCTCAACCACAATAACATTATTATTAAGTAATTCTTTAATTATTCTTTCACGCTGCTGGTAAATTGGAAGTTCATGTGGATTCATAGTTTTTTATTCTTTATTAAGGTAATAGCTTTCTCTACAGAAATGTCTTTAATTTCTTCAAATGTTTTCAGGTTTTTCATATTGATTGTGTTATTGTTAAATTCATTACCTCCTGCAATTACGGCAAACCCAATTTGCTTTTTTTCAGCATACTTGAACTGCTGTACTAATTTCTTTTTTGCATGAAAAATATCTACTTTTATTCCTTTTTTCCTGAAACAATCTGCGATCTTTGCGTAGTACCCTGCCAGGGACTCATCCATGCAAAATATCATTACATCAGAATGAATTTTCTCATGTATAGTCAGAGTTTCTTTCATTTCCGGTTCAGTTATAGCTGCCAATAATCTGTCCAGTCCAATTGAGGCACCAACACCAGGTATTTGCTCTCTTGTGTAGAGGGAGGCAAGGTCATTGTATCTACCTCCTGAGCAAATTGATCCTATTCCGGGGAGGGGATTGAGAAATGTTTCAAACACTACTCCGGTATAGTAGTCCAGCCCCCTGGTAATTGAAGGGTCGAGAATTACTTTATCCTGTTTTCCAGAACCATGCAAAAATTTTATTATATCCTGAAGCCTTTTTGAGTGTTTTGAAGGACCGCCGGAGAGCTTAATCAAGTTATCAAGTATACTGCCTTTATTTAACGGATCATCATGACCTGTTGTGATATATTCAAGAATCTTTTTAGTCTTTTCAGATCCTACAAGCATCTCAAGCATGTTCTTTGTTGTTTTTGTTCCGGCTTTTTTAAGTTTATCTACACATCTCAGTATCTCAACAGATTTTTCAGAGATGCCTTCATGGGAGAGAAATGCATTTAAAAGGCCTCTGTGGGATAAGTGAATGGTAAAATCCTCTATCCCGAGATTCTTAAGAGAGTCCATAATAAGCAGAAGTATCTCAAAATCTGAAGAAGCATTATCCAGACCGACGATATCAAAATCACATTGATAAAATTCCCGGTACCTGCCTTTTTGTGTGTTTTCACCACGCCATACTTTTGCCATATGATAACGCTTGAATGGCAGGTTGACAGTTTTTGAATGCATAGCCATAAATCTGGCAAAAGGAACAGTAAGATCAAAACGAAGAGCTACTTCCCGATTTCCTTTGTCAGTAAACTCATATACCTGTTTATCAGTTTCACCGCCTCCTTTACCTAGTAGAACATCTTTATATTCAAGTGCAGGAGTGTCAATCGGCATAAAACCATATGATCTGAAAGTTTTTTCAAGATTATGAAACATATCTCTTCTGATAATTTCCTGTTCAGGCAGGGAGTCTCGGAAACCTTTTAAGATACGCGGATTTATTTGCATTGAATACCTCTGGTTTTTGGTGATTATAATGTAAAAACTATACAATATTACGGAAATATCAGCAACATCAACGAAAATTCAACTTATTTTCATTGTATAAATTAAATACAAATTGGTATAATAACATAAATTAAAAATTTAAAGTGAATTAATTAATGCTGAAAAGATCTAAAATTAACAAACATGGTAAAAGAGTTACAACAGCTCATATATATACCGGGAATGAGCATGGGATACCAAGAAATAAATTGGACCCGAATGCTGTAAAAATTATTGAAAAACTGAAACGCAATGGATTTGATGCTTTCATTGTTGGGGGTGCTGTACGCGATCTGCTTATTGGCAAACAACCGAAAGATTTTGATATTGCTACAAATGCATTTCCAAAGCAGATTCGAAAACTTTTCTGGAATTCGCGTATTATCGGCCGAAGATTCAAACTGGCACACATCTATTTTCAGGAAAAAATTTTTGAAGTCTCAACTTTTAGATCCGCGGATCAAGGAAAACTTGGTGAACATAATATATATGGAACTATTGAAGAAGATTCCATTAGAAGAGATTTCTCAATTAATAGTTTATATTATGATCCTATGGAAGAGCAAGTTTTTGATTTTACCAATGCTATGAAGGATATAAGAGAAAAGCGTGTTCGTTCTATTATTCCACTTTCTATTACATTCATAGAAGATCCGGTACGGATGATAAGATGCATTAAATATTCTGGAACGACTGGCTTTTCCATGCCGTATCGACTTAGGTTATCAATTAAAAAACATACAAATGAAATGAAAACCTGTTCCAGTTCAAGAATGACTGAAGAAATTTTCAAAATACTGCAAAGTGGATATTCCTACAGCATTATTAAGAAACTTCATGTCTTCGGATTATTTGAACACATGTTACCCGTTTTGTCAGAAGCTCTCAACAAAGGACGAAAGACTTCTCTTTACACAGATTTCTTTAGTTCTTTACATGACCTTGATCTGGAAATAACAAATGCTGCTACGAATGAAAATGTCGAAGCTTCAAGTTTGAGGAAACATAGTGAAATAGAGTTATTTGGTGTTAATAAAAGCAGAATGATTGCGGCCTTGATTGATCCGTTTCTTTCATTTCCTGATGAGTATGAAAATAGCCATGAGTTATTTAAGGATATTTTTAAACAAATAAAGCAGTTGATTACACCCATTACACCGCCAAATTATGAAATAGAAAAAACAGTTGCGCTGCTGTTTAAAAGGGAGAATATTAAAATACCAAAAAATGCGGTAAGAAAACAAAGTACATCTGTTCCAGCTTTAAATCGTAAAAGCAGGAATGCTTCAGCTCGAAAAAGAACAAATAAAAGTAGAATTAAGCCTGTTACCAAATGAGATATTTTGCTCTTTCAGAATTATTCATAACTTATGACCAGTCATCAACTTCAATATTAACTTCGGTTACAAAAACACCGCCATAGCGTTCAAGACTATCTGCTATATATCGCTGTAATTCAATCAATGTACCGGAGATCTGGAGTTTGATTGGCATTCTTAATTTAATATTTAAATTATATCCGGCTGATTCTATTTTTGCGATAACTTTCTTAACCCGGATTTTATCATCAAATTCATCAAGACAATGTACAACCATTTGGGTTAATGCAGCCTCTGACATGGTGATTTTACCGCGCCTGCCAAATTCAGGTCTTACAATAGTTTTCTCAAAAACTTTTTTATTCCAGGGAACAGACAATCTTCTTTTTAGAAATATTCTAAGTGAATCGTACACAATATGAGGATAATTTCTTGTAATTTCGATTGTTGGCACAGGAATTACATGTTTCCCCTCACTATTTCGAATCCTAATTGCAGTTTCAATCTCTTTCTGACTGGCAAAATCTTCAATTTTAAATATTTTTTCAGATTCCGGAAGTTTTAGACGGGACGATATTTTTAATATCATTCGCTCTGAAGTTCCAATAATCAGTATTCGTTTAAAATCTTCATTCTGAAGTGCTGTTTTAACCTCATTACGGTGAAGCTCTTCATCGAAAAGTGCTGTTTTAATAGCTTTTAAAAACACTTTTTCCTTTTTTGCAGATTTCCCGGCAATTATTTTATCACCACGAATAAGCAGACCGTCATCAATAATTAATTCAATACCATACTTTTCAGCTACTAATTTAGATCTAAAACTTTTTCCAGTTCCACTACGGCCAACCAGTGCATATACTTTTCTACCACGGAGTTTCCAAACTGTATATCGAATGATTTTATTCATTATCGCTATATTATACTTTCATTTTGATATTGAAAATACTTTTTCAGCAAATTGTATCATTCTTAACTATATCCGGAGTCTGTCGGACTTGATGTAAATTTTAAAAATCAATGATGTTTACATTTTTCTGAACATTCATATATAATAATGCGAAATATGGCATATCAAGGAGTTTAATTTACATGCTGAAAATCCGGTCTTTTAAAAAAGGCGGTATTCATCCGCACGCTCGTAAATCTCTGTCCGATACTGCCAAAATACAGAATTTACCCAAACCTGAAATTATTATAATCCCAATGTCGCAGCATCTTGGAGCCCCTGCGGTAGTTTGTGTAAAAAAGGGTGATATTGTATCTGCAGGACAAAAGGTCGGATCAGGTGAAAGTTTTATTTCTGCTGATGTGCATTCTTCAGTTTATGGAACTGTACAAGATATTCAACCCATTGTTTTATCAAATGGAATTGAGACAAATGCTGTTTTTATTGAGACAGACGATATATCCGAACCACAGACTGAATTCACATATATTGATAAAGATATTTTAGAACGCAGCACTCCACAAGAGCTTTTAAAGATTATTAAGGATGCTGGAATAGTTGGAATGGGTGGGGCGGCATTTCCAGCACATGTAAAATTTAATATCCCTAAAGGAAAACAAGCGGAATATTTAGTTATCAATGGAGTAGAGTGTGAGCCATATCTGACAGCAGATCATAGACTTATGCTTGAGAATACTGAAGAGATTCTTGTTGGAATTTCAGTTATCTCAAAAATTATTGGTGCCGGAAAAATTATAATTGGAATTGAAGCAAATAAGATGAATGCCACACGTAAATTTGAACAAGTAATTGAAGAAAAACGACTACCCATTAAGATTCAGCCGCTTCGTGTGAAATATCCGCAAGGTGATGAAAAACAATTACTTAAGGCAGTAATCGGTCGAGAAGTTCCCTCAGGCGGCCTGCCTATTGAGATAGGAGCTATTGTAAGCAATGTAGGCACTGCCTACGCCATATATGAAGCTGTTACAAAAAGAAAACCTGTAATTGATCGTGTTGTCACAATTAGCGGTAATGCAATAAAAAACCCTGGAAATTTCAGGGCATTAGTTGGAACACCAATAAAAGTGTTGATTGATGCGGCCGGCGGATTTCAAGAGGAACCGGCTAAAATAGTTGCCGGCGGCCCCATGATGGGATTTGCCTTTTTTAATCTTGAGGCTCCATTGACAAAAGGAATGTCTGGAATCCTTGCTCTTACAAAAAGTGATCTTGATTTTTCCTCCGAGACAGCTTGTATTTCTTGTGGAAAATGTGTAACAGTCTGCCCAATGGGACTGCAGCCTACACGATTATTTAGGTTTATTAATAACAGTAAATTCAGTGATGCTATGTCCCTTAATCTTATGGATTGTAAAGAGTGTGGTTGCTGCTCATACAGTTGTCCTGCAAAAATTCCATTGGTGCACGGGTTTAAATATGGTAAGAAAATGGCAAGGAAATAACATTGAGAGAAGCTAATATTACGATTCAGAAACAGTTGATAATTGAAACATCCCCGCAAATCAAAACCTCACAAAACACCGCGAAAATCATGTGGACTGTAGTAATTGCGTTAATTCCAGCTGGCATTTGGGGTGTCGTCTCTTTTGGGTATATGTCTATCATTGTTTTACTGATAACCATTGCGGCGTCAGTACTTACAGAGTATGTACTAAATATAATTTTTAAAAGAAAAACAATATTTGATGGCAGTGCTGTACTAACAGGCCTGCTTATTGGTTTTAACATGCCGCCTGCTGTTCCGCTTTTTATTCCGGTAGTTGCATCTGTTTTTGCAATAGCCGTGGTTAAGTGGAGTTTTGGTGGTCTTGGCGGTAATTGGATGAATCCTGCCCTGGCAGGACGTGTATTTGTTTTCTTTTCCTGGACTGGTGGGATGAATAGCTGGAAACAGCCTTCGGCCCTTAGCTCTATGCCTGATGCTTTATCTTCTGCAACTCCTCTTGGGTTATTTAAAACTGGTATGCTTGACTATTCAGGAGGTATGATAAGTACATCAGACTTTTTACAGAAAACAGGATACACTGTATCTGTTTTTGCTGAGAACATTGCTGGATTTTTCCATGATTCTCTGGGGATAGTCCTAAAACCGTTAAATATTGATTTGTTTGTAGGAAATAGCGGGGGTTGTATTGGTGAAGTGTCAGCATTATTACTTATTCTTGGTGCAGCCCTTCTTTTCTTTAAGAAAATTATTACATGGCATATACCAGTTGCGTATTTAGGAAGTTTTATTCTTTTTACCTGGATTTTCGGCGGATTATCCTATGGTTTTGGATTTTTCAACGGTGAGATTTGGTTCAACCTTTTCAGTGGCGGACTTATCCTTGGTGCTTTTTTTATGGCAACAGATATGGTGACTTCC
>JAGLNY010000155.1 GCA_023139255.1 Spirochaetales bacterium | reverse complement strand
ACTGATATCAAGCCAGCCATTGAAATAAATGATGCTGCAGACATCCAGTCAGCTGCCGTTGCCATACCGTTCATAATTGGATTAACATTTCCGCCGGCTACATAAAAATCACTCGTTGATTTAGCACGTGACCAAATTGCTATGCCTATATACAATGAAAAAGTAAGTCCTACTGCAATATAAATTGTTAGTTGTAAACTCATAATTAATCCGTTATCCCCTCTTGTTTTTCGTGAACATCGTATTTTCTGTCCAGCCTACCCATAAACCTGGTGTAAATGAAAATAAGTGCTATATAAATATAAATGGAACCTTGCTGGGCAAACCAGAAACCTAATGGATAACCACCAAGATTAATTTTATTAAGGGCTTCTACAAACACAATACTTGCCCCGAATGAAACAACAAACCATACACTTAAAATAATCCCCAATAACTTAAGGGTTTCAAACCAATAAGACTTGTCCTTAACTTCTTTTTTTTTCATACACCTTCACCTTTATTTGTTTTTTTATCGTATAATCTGCGTCACACATTAAATCAAATCCACATTTGATTCAAGCATAATTTATGAAAAAATTTAAAGAACACCCTTAAAAAACACAATTTAGAATGATCTTCTGTTAATTATTCTGTATACCTGCTATAGTTTCTCATGAAATAGCAAAAATGAAATTAAGGATATAAAATTGGCCAGAACAAATTATCAGTATGAAAAACGTCAGAGAGATTTAGCAAAAAAGAAAAAGAGAGAAGAAAAACGCCTGAAAAAATTGAATAAACAAACAGATAGTGATCAGGAAAATCCGGAAGACGGCAACGGAAGGGTGGAATGAGCGGAAATTGTCAATATGCTAGATTTTATTCGAGAAACAAGGTACGTTAGGCACCGTCAGCCTTAGGTGTTTTTAATTAGAAGCATCTTAGCAAATATACATTAAGTAAAGAGCGGTGAACATGAGCACAACTATTGATCATATTTCTTATCCCGGTATTTCTTCGGTTTGTCATTCCTGCCTTATTAACCATACTCGTTCGGCGGCTGGTTTTGCAAACCTTTCTGAAGAACAGACAGAACGGGTTGTCCAGGTGGTTAAAACCGGATTAGTGAAATCTAAAACACACCCTCTTTTACCTCAGCATATTGCCCGGTATGTGGAGGATGCAATTAACATTGAGCTGGGGGAGCCTCATGATTTTGATTTATATGCAGATTTGAAGGAGTTGTCCAACAAAGTCTCCTTGTCCTATGCAGAGAAGTTTCGGGAGAAGATTGATATAAGTGACAAACCTCTGGAAACCGGAATGCAGATTGCTGCGGCAGGGAATATTATAGATTTCGGGGCAAAAAGCCATGATTCAATCAATCTGGATAAGGAACTTCAGTCTTTCGACACAGTTTCATTTGCACATTATGATATTGAACAATTCAGGGAAGGTTTACATAAGGCTTCGACGCTTCTCTATATCTGTGACAACAGTGGTGAGATCGTATTTGATATGCTGTTTATTCAGGAGATACAGCGAGAGTACCCAGGCATCCGGATAACGGCAGCCTTGCGTGATAAGCCTATTATAAATGATGCGACCTTGACGGATGCCCGGGCAGTCGGGCTTGACCATGTTGTCCCTGTTGTTTCCAGCGGGAGTATCTATCCTGGAACAATCCTTCCCGAGACGACTGAAGGGTTCAGGCAGCTGTTTTCCTCAGCGGATGTGATTATTTCCAAAGGGCAGGGAAATTTTGAGACATTGCTGCCGTTTGCCGATGCAAGGCTTTTCTTCCTGCTGCGAATTAAGTGTGAGTATATGGCGAACCTGTCCGGGGTACTGAAGGATAATTTAGTGCTTATGCAGGGACTTTTAGTTAAGAAACCTGTAGACAGTTTCTGATCTAAAAACATCCCCTTTCTTAAGAATGGTGGTTGGGAAATCGGGGAAATGGGGGGAATCAGGATAATGCTGAGTCTCGAGACAAAATCCTGTGCGGTGCCCATACTTTCCTGATTTACCGGTTAAACTTCCGTCGAGATAATTCCCTGTATAGAATTGAATACCCGGTTCGGTGGTATATACTTCCATCTTTATTCCACTCTCTGCAGAGCCAACCCTGGCTGCCAGTTTTAAATCATTTTCAGATGCATTTATAATATAATTGTGGTCATAGCCGCCTGCAAAGACCAGTTGCTCATCGGGATTTTCTATTCTTTCCCCAATGCCCGTATTTCGGGTAAAATCGAAAACAGTTCCTGCAACCGACCGCAGCTCACCTGTAGGGATGCTCTCTGAGTCAGTAGGAATATAGTAGTCGGCATTGAGTGTCAGATTATGATCCAGGATATTTCCTGATGCTTCGCCGTCCAGGTTGAAGTAGGAATGATTCGTGAGGTTTATTACCGTATCTTTATCGGTAGAAGCTTCATAGCCGATCTTTAACTCATTATCCCCGGTCAGGCTGTAGTTTATGGTGACGGTAAGGTTGCCGGGATACCCTTCTTCCCCGTCCTTGCTGACATAGGACAACTTCAGAGTAGTATCAACAATCTCGTAATCCCAGATAACCTTGTCAAAACCCTTCAGCCCGCCATGCAGGTGGTTTTTCCCACGATTGGCGAATAATGTATATGATTTTCCATGCAGCTCAAACCCGGCACCGGCAATCCGGTTTCCGTAACGTCCAATGGCTGCCCCGAAGTAGGGGTGTTCCCTCACATAATCATCCAGGTTGTCAAATCCCAGGGCTATGTCCCTGATTTCGCTGCTCTTATCCCTGACTTTGATTGAGGTGATGATACAGCCGTAGTTTGTAACGGTTATTTCTGCTCCCTGGCTGTTCTCAAGGGTAAAGAGAAATACTTTTTCGTTGTTTATGGAACCGAAATTTGATTTTGTAATGGTCACTTGGATTCTCCCTCTATTTCCCTCTACAGATATGATGTTTCTTTCTTCCAGCCTGCATCTATTCTTTGCTGCAGGATGTTCCAGGATGGTATTCCGCTTAAAGCGTCCGGTTTCTCAACATTGCAGGCTCCTGAACCTGCCGCTGATGCTGATGCTTGTTCCAGTGTCTGGCAGTTTAGGATTCCTGTTAAAATTCCTGCAATAGTGCAGTCCCCGGCACCGATTGCACCGGCAACTTTAGCCTCAAAACATGCTTCGTACAGGTTTCTGCCTGCCCAGTTGACAATGGCCGGATAATAACATCTCCCAAACTTCCCGGAAGACAATCTCTCTTTATCCGGTGTTACTTGAATATATAATCCGTAATTCCCTAGTTTGATTACTACGCTGGCAGTGCCCATATCTATAAGTCTATTTGAATATTCATCCAGTTTTTCCCGGGTGATGCCGCCGATGGGAACTCCGTTAGTGAGCTTTTTATCAAACTCTTCAAAATTATCCCTGTCTATCATATATACCAGCTCATCAATACTGGGATGGAATAGGTCAACATATGGCAATACCGTTTTCAGGTAGGTTTCCCAGTCTATCTTTCCTGCAGGAGAGTCCGGGTCAGGCCGGGCCATATCAAGAGATGTGGTGGCACCGGATTCCTTAGCTGCATGAAAAATTTCAGCAAGTTCTTTCCCGTTATGTATAAAGAGGTTTTTCATCAATGGCGGGTAGCCAAAATGGAAGAGTTTCGTCTCTTTGAGTAAATCTTTGGGTATATCATCTATTCCAAAGGTGTCGTTTGCCCCGGGAGAGTGCAGGGGAATCCTGTCTATCCCCGGAATACTTAGTACAACTGAATATGAAGTGGAATCAGAATCTGATACTTTGATAAAGTCGGTATTCGTTCCTCTCTCATGTATGTGATTGGTTAATGCTGATCCAAGGGTATCGTTCCCCACCTTTCCGACAAGGATGGTTTTTAACCCGAAACGCTCCATTGCACCGCCGGTGTTGGGGACAGCCCCGCCTGTTGCCGTAAGCATAGGTCCCATGTTTACGAGCTTGCCTGGTGACAGAACATCTGTCAGATTCTCTCCTCCGGAATAGAATTCCGGTATCAGATCGATACAGGTATGACCTGCAACAATCACATCAATTTCGTTTTTCATCTAAGAACTCCACCATAAAGCCGGGATATTTTTTGGATACTCCGGCTAACCTTCAATTAATATAGCCTGATCTTACCTGAATCACATCCCCTTGAACAGCCCTCCCGGGATTTTTCAAATTTCTATTATGTATTTTTTTCTCCTGTTCAATGATCCTGTTTGTTGTGTCTATGTATTGTCGAGCTTGTGATGAAAGACAATCATACCATTGGGAAAAATCCTGATAATATTGTAAACTGGGTAAAGATAGCCCGGGAAGAGATCAAAAAGGAGTATGGAAAATAATGAAAGCACTTGTATTGGAAAAAAAAGATCATTTGAATGTACGTGATATTGAAATTGAAGAGACATTAGGCGAGCTGGATGTACGGATTGCAATAAAAGCTGTAGGCGTATGCGGGAGTGATATCAACTATTATACCCATGGTTCGATAGGATCTTTTGTGGTGCGAGAACCCCTTATTCTTGGTCATGAAGCGGCAGGAGAGGTTGTGGAAACAGGCAGCAAAGTAACCGGCCTAAAACCGGGAGATCGTGTGTGTATGGAGCCGGGAATACCAAATCCGGGAAGTAAAGCCTCCAGGCAGGGAATGTACAATCTCGATCCTGATGTCGTGTTCTGGGCAACACCCCCGGTACACGGGGTAACCCGTCCTTCTGTTGTACATCCGGTAGATTTTTGCTATAAGCTGCCGGACAATTTGAGTTTTGAGGAAGGTGCCATGGTAGAGCCTTTGGCAATCGGGATGCATGCAGCAAAAAAGGCCGCGATTAAACCCGGTGACATTGCTGTGGTAACCGGGGCTGGGACCATAGGGCTTGTCACAGCCATTGCGGTTCTTGGGGGCGGATGCAGCAGAGTGATCATCACCGATGTTGTTCAGGCGAAACTTGATATTGCGGCGGGTCTCGGGGCAATAACACCGGTAAATGTCAGTAAGGAAGATCCCATGAAAGTTATCTCGGATCTTACCGGCGGCTGGGGAGCAGACATTGTGTTCGAGGCAAGCGGGTCAACAAAGGTGACTCCTGTAGTTTTCGACATGGCCTGTCCCGGAGGAAAAATAATCTACATCGGAATGCCGGTAGAAC
>JAGLNY010000154.1 GCA_023139255.1 Spirochaetales bacterium | reverse complement strand
TTATTGCTGTTATCGGGGACTCAACCTTTTTTCACTCCGGGATTACAGGACTGATCAATGTTATGTACAGCAGTACACCACTGGTAGTAATAATCCTTGATAACCGCATCACCGCAATGACCGGACACCAGCATAACCCAGGCACCGGTTTTACTCTTCAGATGAAAAAATCTCCTGAAGTTGACATACCACGGCTTGTCTCTGCCCTGGGATTCTCCGATGAGCAGATTTCTGTCATCAACCCACATAATCTGGAAGATGGAAGAACCGCCCTGAAAAAAGCAATGGACTATAGCGGACCCTATGTAATTATCACCAAATCACCATGCGCCCTTCTCCCGGAAGTTCGGGAAATTTCTGTTAATCAATACTATTCTGTTGACAGATCACTATGTATTGGGTGCAAGGCTTGTATTAGGACAGGATGCCCATCTATCAGCATAAAGAATAATAAATCCTCTATAGACCCGAATTCCTGCGCTTCATGCGGAGTCTGTATGCAGGCGTGTAACCCTGGCGCAATATCAGGACCTTATGCAGCTGGAGGTGATTCATAATGCGTACAACCAGGATAATGCTGGCAGGTGTAGGCGGACAGGGAACTATTCTTGCCGCTAAAATTATTTCTGAGGCCGCTTCCGCATACGGCTGCTGTGTAAAAATGTCGGAAATCCATGGAATGTCACAGCGGGGCGGGAGTGTCCTTTCCCATGTCTCCTTCGGGCCGGATATAGATTCACCTGTTATTGAAGCGGGTTCTGCAGACTTTCTGGTAGCTTTTGAGATTATGGAAGCAGCCCGGCAACTGAAGTATCTCAAAAGAAATGGGCTTCTCATTGTAAATAACCTGAAAATTGACCCGATGCCGGTATTGACAGGAACCACCGATTACCCGGAGAATATCATTGAGCGTATTCGGGATGCCGGTATTTCTGTTCTTTTACTGAAAGCTTCTGAGAAAGCTGAAGAAATCGGGTCACTTCAAGTTCAGAATGTAATACTTGTCGGAGCCCTCGCTGCACAACCTGAGATGGAACAGGTACACTTTCCCTGGGAAGCCACAATACAACGCCTTGTAAAACCGCACTATGCGGAAATAAATTTGCAGGCATTTACCGCAGGCAGGATTTTAGCGATACAACAAGCGTCAAAAAGAGCGGTTAAGTGAGAGGACAATGATTAATTCTTCTATTTTTACACCAGAGTCAATAGTTATTGTAGGAGCCTCAAGAGACACCTCGAAGATTGGCGGAAAAATACTGCAGAATATAACACAAAACAATTTTACCGGGAAACTCTACGGCATAAACCCGAAGGAAACCAGTATAAACGGGACACCCTGCCCAAGTATAGAGGACTTACCGCAATGTGATCTGGCCATACTCTGTATCCCGGCAGAATATACAGAGTTTTATGTCCTGGGACTTGCTGAAAAACATGGCGTGAAGGGATTTATAATCCTATCAGCAGGATTCAGTGAATTTAATAATGAAGGTACTGAACTGCAAACCCGGATCCTTGAAATAATTGAGAAATATAACTGCTCACTTATAGGCCCAAACTGTACCGGAGTGCTTACAAGTACGTATGCCGGTATTTTTGCCGGCCCAATTCCTCAGCTTGATCCTAACGGGTGTGATTTTGTCAGTGGGAGCGGTGCTATTGCTGCATTTACTGTTGAACAGGGAATTCTTCAGGGATTACCCTTCTCACAAATCATAACTGTGGGGAACGGTGCCCAAATTGGAGTTGAGGAGGTGCTTGAGCACTGGGATCTTCATTTTGACCCCAACACCAGTTCAAGAGTCAAAATACTGTATATCGAGACAATAAAAAAACCTGATAAATTTCTCAGGTATGCATCGTCCCTTATTCAGAAAGGGTGTTCTATAACAGCCTTAAAAGCCGGAGTTTCATCGGCAGGACAACGTGCAGCATCTTCCCATACAGGTGCACTATCAAATCCGGTAAAAGCAGTCGAGGCCCTGTTTCGGAAGGCAGGGATTATCAGCTGCAGTTCACGGGAAGAGTTGGTAAATACCGCAGCATTATGCCTGCTCGGCAAACCACAGGGAAACAGGATTGGAATAATAACTCACGCAGGCGGACCTGGTGTTATCCTGACTGACATACTCAGCAAGGGTGGATACCAAATCCCTGAACTTACCGGACTGCTCTTTGA
>JAGLNY010000153.1 GCA_023139255.1 Spirochaetales bacterium | reverse complement strand
CAGTCACTCAATGAAATAATTGACTTTGCTGAACATGCTGCCTGCCCTATTGCCTTAAAATCTGTCGGCCTTGTTCATAAATCTGATTCGGGGGGAATTTCGCTTAATCTTAATAACAAAGATGAAATAACTAAAGAGTACCAGAGATTATTGCAGATTCCCGGCACAACACATATACAGGCACAACACATGCACATTGGAACAGAATTATTTATCGGGGCAGCGTATGAACCGGGATTCGGACATCTGGTTTTTTGCGGTCTGGGCGGTATTTTTGTGGAAGTACTTCAGGATACCGCGTCAATGCTTGCACCTGTAACGATTCAGGAAGCAGAAGCAATGATCAAACGTTTGAAGGGATACCCAATTTTCACCGGAGTACGAGGCAGTAAAGGATTGAACAGAGAACTATTTGCACATTATATAACTTTGGTCTCCAATTTGGTAACTGCTGTCCCGGAAATAACTGAGCTTGATATAAACCCGCTTATTGCTGATGAAAAATCAATAACAGCAGTTGATGTCAGGATAAAAATCATGCGATAAATGAACCATGACTTGTAGTAGAAAGATAATAATCTGGGATTTTGATGGAACAATGTATCCCATTGCCCCGTATGACAGTGAGCAGTACCTGTTGAAAATTGCACGCACTGAACTACCGTTCATTAAATCAGCTGCCGTATGCTTGCGCATCCTGCTCGACCAGAAACAAATTTTCTCAAAACATTTCAAGAAACATTACATCAGTTTTCTTACCGGCTGTAACAAAGCTCTCATAGAGCAGACTGCTGAGTATATTGCCGGCACGATACCGAAAACTGAAATTGAACACTACCAGGAATTGAAAAAGTGTGGGTGGAAACAATATATTATCAGCTGCGGGACATACGACACCTGTATCAGTGTGTTAGCAATGCTGGGGATCTCTGATTGTTTTACCGAGGTAATCGCAAATAAATTTATCTACAATAAAAATACAATATCAGGGATGACGATAACTGTGAATAATGGGGAAATCAAACCCAGGATTATGGGAAAAATTCTCGATAACAGGAAAAACCCGGGTTTTAATCTATCACACGCTATGGCTGTTGGTGATGGCTATACCGACCTCCCACTGTTGAAACGGGTGGGAACCCCAATATTGATCGATTGGGACGGGAAAAAATCTTCATCCTTCAACAAATCGGGATTTTTTCACATCACCAGGCCTTCAGAAGTGCTGGGAATAATTAACTCTGTAAAGTAAGCCAATTTCAAAAATCGAATATTTTTAAAATTGCTCATTTAACTAATCGTAATTAATCAGTATAATGAGTTGCTGTACTGAATAGCAGCCGCTTGTTTCCGGTTATTAGCAGGAACATAAGAATGGTTACAGTATTGCGAACGGGTTGGATTGTTAACAAGTTGGTAGGTGCATGAGAAAAAATATTAGGCATTCTTTACATATTCTACTGATTTTTATTGTTGCCGCTATTCTGGCAGTAAGCTGCTCAACACCTGCACCACCTACCCGTCCTGCAGGAAACATAATCACCGGAAGTTTATCGGCTGGTAATATTGCCTTGTTTCCACCCAATTCTGTTGTGGAAATTTTTTTATCTGAAGAGCAGCCTGATGATGTTGAATCCCGGGAGATAGCGAAACAAATAATTAAAAATCCTCAAGTTAATCCTATTAAATTCTCATTACGGTATGATAGAGATGATATTACTGAATTCAGGATTTATACAATTCATGTCGATGTATATGACCAGGATAACAATTTGCTATACCAATCCTTAAAAAAATTTCCTGTATTAACTCATAACAACCCTGATAAGGTTGCAATTGACTTAATTACTAAATAAGTTTTTCAAAGCTCAATACAGTCTATCTGATCTCAACGTTGAGGTCCGTAACAGATTTTCGCCGCTTGCACTAACCTTCCGCGAATCAGCAGCAGTGCACTAAATGATACAATCAGAATTATTAAACCTATAATCAGTGTATCTACACCTGCCTTTAAAAGCAGGAACCCGATACCGACAAGGAATCCTATCAGTAATGTATTAAATCCCATTGAGATAAGTACATTTAAATTTTGTTTCATCGCCTGCTGCGGATGAGTCCATGTAAGCATTGGTCTTTTTAAATCAATAATGAGCCCTAAAACAGAACTTATGCTTAAACAGACAAAACCACCCGGTATCATATAGAGAAGATGAAGCGGGTCTAATCTGAAAAAAACATAGGCTGCTGCAAGATATATGAGATACGCTGAGTAACCGATTGTTACATGAAACCGAACTTTCGCCCAGGCCATTGCACCAGGCGGCAAGGGAAGAATCCTGCTTATCGCAATAGTCGATCCTTCCCGGGAGACAGATGTTGATGATATTGATGAGATAAGAAAAACCAACAGGAGTATCCCAAAAACCATAAGCTCTATAAAATCAATTGAATAGATAAAGTCTAACGCACCTTTAATATCCCCAAGCGAGCCCGTCAGGGACAATACCCCCAGCATCAAAGGTATAATAAGTAATTCCATGAAAGTCTGCAGTAAAAATGTGGAATTTGACTTGATTATCATCCATTCACGTCTAACCAGTGCAGATTCAGCAGAATGGGATTTCACTCCCTGTCCAAAAAATCTTTGTGTATCTGTTCGCTTATTCCTTTTTGAGCTCTCTGCGGAAGCAGATTGGGATGCATACAGCATCAATAAATACTTTCTCCCGGTTATCCATCCGAGAACAAGTCCAATCCCCCCGCTAAACAGGATGAATTTCAACAGATTGAAACCCCCGTCAGGCAAAACACTGCCGGATGCCCACGCCAGAGGCGGGAAATCAGTATAGAACTGATCAATTCTGTCCGCAAAAAATTGATACACAGCACTGGATTCAGTAATTGTCTCTGCTGACATCCTGGTCAGGAGGGTTTGAAATGTAATGATAAACCCAAGGAGAAGAATCATGCCGATAACTTCAAAAGTAGTTTTATATTTTGATCGGGATGATGTTCTCACAATTAAAGAAGCAGCCGTTGTAGAAAGAATTAACGGGACAATTGGTCCTGCAAGCAGGAGAACCGGGGAACTTATAAGCAGATTACCAGTAAAGCCGTACCGTATACCGAAAATAATTAAACCAGGCAGGACTATGAAAATATGAAGCGGCAGAATAGTGGCATAGAGCATCAGTATTTTCGACCACACAATTGAGGCAGCCCGAATCGGCAGGGTCATTAGTAAGGTGTTATCGGAAGATTTAAAGAGTATGGATATGGCAGAGGTAAATGACAACACAAGCGTCATTATCCAGCTAAGCAGCATTACCATATATATAAGAAAATCCGGATGCCCGAAAACCGCCCCAAGCTGATATATATTCCTATAGTTTAAAATTAGTATTGACCCGAAAGAAATGAATGCTATCCCCAAACCTATTATCGCCAAAGGTGCTATCCATTTCTGTTGTCCAGACCTCATTTGTTCTCTTCTGCCCTTCGAGAATATTGAGGCTCCGTTTATATATGCTTTACACAGTAATAGTATCTGCTTCATCTGTCAGCTCCAGAAAAATATTTTCCAGTGTAGAACTGGATTCACCCGACTGTTTTCTCAGTTCGTCAAATGGGGCGCAGGCAACAAGTTTACCTTTACTAATAATACCGACTCTATCACATAACCGTTCAGCCACATCCATTACATGTGTGGAAAAGAAAATTGTTTTTCCGGCATCACACATCTTTTTCATTTTTTCCTTCAGGATAAATGATGCTTTGGGATCCAAACCTACCATTGGCTCATCAAGAATAAATATATCAGGATCATGCAGCAACGCCGATATTATCCCGAGTTTTTGTTTCATACCATGAGAATAGGAGGCTATTACAGAATCCAAATTATCTGCCAGCAAGAATTCCTTACTTAGTTCCGTTATTTTTTTCATCCTGTAATCCGTTGAAAGGCCAAACACATCTGCAATAAAATTCAGATACCCAATCCCGGTCATTTTATCGTAAAAAATGGGTTCGTCCGGAACATACCCAATTATCTTTTTAACTGAAGTAATATCTTCCAAAGTGTTATGCCCATTCATGAGAATAGTCCCTTCATCCTGCCGCAGCAGACCGATAAGCATTTTTATCGTGGTGGATTTCCCTGCCCCGTTTGGCCCCAGAAAACCGAAGATCTCCCCTCCCGGTACTTGAAGAGTCAATTTGTTAACTGCTTTCACTGTTCCTTTAGAGTATGATTTTGATACTCCAGCTAAATCTATCATTTTCCACTCTCTTTTTTCTGATTGTCCAGAAAGATTATTTCGATATTTATATAATCTTCTAAATATAGAGTTATGTCAAGATTCAAAATAGTTACCAAAGAAAAATGAAGACTTTCCTGACTTCACTGAAATACTTTTCAAGCTGCTTTTCATATTAATAAATTTTAATTATCCCAGCTGCCATTGTATAAATATTACATTGATTTGGGATGTTTTGCTTATTTCTTGTATATTTATACATAAATATATTGATTAATTTTGATAATTATGCAATAAACCACTATCACTGTAATCCTAAACGGCAAATATTACCAGTAGAAAGAAGGATCTGATTATGAAAAAAGAAAAAATTGTCCTTGCTTACAGCGGCGGGCTTGATACATCAGTCATATTAAAGTGGCTTGCTAATAAAGGTTTTGATGTTATCGCCTATGTTGCAGATGTTGGACAGGACGAGGATTTTACTGAAATTGAGAAAAAAGCGTATGCGACAGGAGCCTCAAAAGTATACATAGAAGATTTAAAAGGAGAACTCGTTACTGATTACATTTTCCCAGCTATGCAGGCAAATGCTGTATATGAAGGAAACTATCTTCTGGGAACCTCTATTGCAAGGCCGATTATCGCAAAAAGACACATAGAGATCGCAATAAAAGAGGGTACAAAGTATGTATCACATGGTGCAACCGGAAAAGGAAATGACCAGGTACGGTTTGAGTTTGCTTTCTATGCCTTGTTACCTGATGTGAAAATTATTGCTCCCTGGAAAGAAGAAGAGTTCCTTAATCAGTTTAAGGGCAGATCTGATTTAATTGCCTATGCAGATTCATACAATATTCCTATCAAGGCATCGACAAAAAAGCCTTATAGCGAGGACGAAAACATTCTGCACATTAGTCATGAAGCAGGCATCCTGGAGGATCCTGCCTTACGCTGTCCTGTAGAGGTGTTTTCCCATACACTGTCACCACAGGATGCCCCGGATAAAGAGACGGAAGTCTCTATTGACTTTGTAGACGGGATCCCGGTAAAAGTTACAAATATCGAGACGGGAGAAGAAGCGACTAAACCCATTGAAATGCTCTTATTCCTGAATAAAATCGGTGCAGAGAATGCCATCGGCCGTGTTGATATGGTTGAGAACAGGTATGTCGGTGTCAAGTCACGCGGCATCTATGAGACCCCTGGGGGAACAATTCTGTGGACGGCTCATCGGGATCTTGAAGGGATTGCGATGGATAAAGAGGTCATGCATCTGCGTGATATGCTGATTCCTAAATTCTCCGAGCTGATTTATAACGGCCTCTGGTTCTCTCCGGAAATGGATTTTCTGATGAGTGCAATCAATAAAAGCCAGGAAGATATAACCGGGACAGTACACCTTGCCCTATACAAGGGAAATATCATACCGGCAGGAAGGACATCTCCTACATCTTTGTACGACCAGGATCTCTCCAGTATGGAAATTGAGGGCGGCTATAATGCAATCGACTGCAAAGGTTTCATAAATATAAACGGAATACGTTTGAAGGCACATAATTTAGTACTCAGACGTAAATCCCCGTATATCTGGCGGTCACATGCTGAAAGCAGCGAAGAAGAGTAGCAAGGGAAGGAGGGAGACTGGAGAACGAAAACCGGAGACAAAAAATCGGAAACCGGAAACCGGAAATCGCAGAAGAAGAATACAGTAGAAAATTTTTCGCTCTACACGCTATTTTTGATTGCAATCTTTTTCACGTTTCTTAACTTCTTTACC
The DNA here is from genome assembly GCA_023139255.1 of Spirochaetales bacterium. Taxonomy (GTDB): domain Bacteria; phylum Spirochaetota; class Spirochaetia; order JABMQR01; family JABMQR01; genus JABMQR01. The sequence continues at coordinate 14,992 of JAGLNY010000153.1, read as the reverse complement.
AACGAATAAAGCAATAGAAGTAAAAACCCTGAAGAAATTATAATTTGCAGGATTCCTGTAATTTCAATCCCCACACCTACGCCCATTTCGCTGATCGCAGCAGGATTGCTGATCACAGCAGGATTAAAGAAATTTATTCCTGTATAATTTGTTAAGAAATCTATCAGGAAACCAAAAACCAGTGCACCGCCGGATATTGATCCGAGGTATATCATTGCTGTAAACAAACCGAACTGCTTCTTTAAAATTCCTAATGTTGCGATATTTGTCGCTGGTCCGACCATGAGGAACACAAAAGCTGCTCCCGGCGAAATGCCTTTCAGGATCAATGCCACGGCAATCGGGATACTTGAAGTAGAACAGATATAAAACGGAATACCAATTGCAATCATTATGAGCATCCCGACAATACCGCTTCCAGCAATAGAACCGGCAAAAAAGTCATCAGGAATACTATACGACAATATTCCTGCTATCAGCAGTCCCACTATAAACGGAATCACTATATCATCGGTAAACTCAATAAAACCGTAGGAAAAAAGAGCTGCAGTTTTTGATTTTAGTTTTTCCATCCAATTTTCATGCTCTTTAGTATCGGCTTTCGACTGAACAGAAGTGCACGTTTCTGATGAACATTCACAAGAGTGTGAATTCTCATCCTGCCGGCAATCAGTATCCTCTTCTGAAATAGTACTATCTTCCTTTGGCTGCAATAGTAATGAAGCTGTCCCGCCTAATACCCCCGTAAACAAGGCCGCAATGGGTCGTATTATTGCCATAGCAGGACCCAATAGCCCATAGGCAGCAATTACGCTGTCAACACCTGTTTGAGGTGTTGATATAAGAAATGATATAACCGCAGGCCTGGAAGCCCCGGAATCTTTCAAGTAGACTGAGGTGGGAACTACTCCGCAGGAGCAAAGAGGCAGGGGAATTCCGAAAAGAGAAGATTTTATAACAGACCAAAGAGAATAAGGCCCAATATGACCGGCAATAAAATTTTTATTAATAGTAACATGCAGTAATCCAGCCATAAACATACCAAGGACCAGATAGGGTGCCATGTCAAGGAACAAGTGAGAAACTTCAAAGGCTACCCCAGTTGCAATACTCATTTTTGTGCCTCCTGTACGTGCTGCATCCCGATATTCAGAATATCATGTATATGTTGATCATTAAGGCTGTAGAAAACATTCCTCCCCTCTTTCCTGTAGGTAACCAATCTCATATGCCGAAGTATTTTCAATTGATGACTGATAGCAGTCTGGTGCATCGACATAACATCAGACAATTCGTTAACTCCTGTTTCTGGTTTACTAAAAAGGAGAAAAAGGATATGAAGCCGGGTTTTATCACCGAAAATCTTAAAAAATTCAGCAAGGTCAGTCAACTCCTCATCAACTGGAATGGTTTCATCAATTTCTTTACTGTTATATATGTTCATATATTCATATATAAAACAAATAGAGATAAAAGTCAATATCCGACTTATCGGACAAATACATTATGGATAGGGGTCTTTTAAAAGCATCTCAGATATACGTAATTTCTATGTTGCAAAATCTCTTCTATATCTATATAATACAAATCTTGAAAAAAGATAATTTTGCATGAACGACCCATTTAGTTGTCCATTCTTATCCTATATTCTTATTTAGTTGGGATAATTTCATCAATCCTGGACCAATTTTAGGAAATTGGTTTTTGAAGTTTTTGAATTAAAGCATACATATTAATGTTTTAGTATCAATCAAAAACTTATACTCATTTAACAATCTTTTTTTTCATCTTTGCAATAGATGTTTTAGGTAATTAACGCTTCTCAAAACCATGAGTTGTCTTGTGAAAAATACATTATTTGGAGGTTCAAGTATTGAGTAAAGCAGACATAATAATTGACGGGAAAAAGTTGTGTGAGGTCCCGGTAATAATTGATAACATGGGAGGGAAATCTCTCGACATCACTAATCTCAGAAAGGAAACAGGTTACATCACATACGATCCGGGATTCGGTAATACCGGATCCTGCCGCAGTGCAATAACCTACCTGGATGGGGAAAAAGGCATTCTTCAATATAGAGGATACCCTATAGAAGATCTTGTGGAAAATTGTGATTTTGTTGAAGTTGCATACCTGCTGGTACACGGCTATCTACCGGACACCTGTGAGCGTAAGAAATATGCAGACCTTCTTAACGAGAATTCACTTCTTCATCCACAGATGAGGAATTTTTTCAGGAGCTATCCTGATAATGCCCATCCTATGTCCATTCTCGCCGCGATGGTCGTCTCACTTCAGCCCTTCTATCCGGAAATTGATTTGGCTGAAGATCCTGAAAAGCAGATGGACTTGAATGTTACCCGCCTGCTCTCAAAAATGAGAACTATTGCCTCTTTCACCTACCGGAAAATGCAAGGAATGGAATTTGTAAACCCAAACTCAAAATACAGTTATTGTGAGAATTTCCTGAGTATGATGTTCTGTTCTCCTGTTAAAGAGTACACTCCGAATCCCATTCACATAAAAGCATTGAACAAACTGCTCATCCTGCATGCTGATCATGAACAAAACTGTTCAACGACAGCTGTCCGGTTGATAGGCAGTTCTGAAGCTAATTTGTATGCTGCAGTATCAGCAGGTATCTGCGCATTGTGGGGACCCAGACACGGCGGGGCGAACCAGGCAGTTATTGAGATGCTTGAACAAATTCTGGAAGGCGGTGAAAGCATTCAGAAGGTTATAGAACGTGCAAAGGATAAAAATGATCCTTTCCGGCTTATGGGGTTTGGACATCGTGTGTATAAAACCTATGACCCGCGCGCTAGAATAGCACGAAAAATGTGTGACGAGGTTTTAGCAGACTTGGGAACTTCAGACCCGCTGTTGGATCTTGCAGAACAGCTTGAAGATATTGCCTTAACTGATCCCTATTTTGTTGAGCGAAATCTCTACCCGAATGTAGATTTCTATACCGGGATGATATTCCGTGCTATGGGAATTCCAACAAATATGTACACAGTTATGTTTGCATTAGGCAGACTGCCCGGTTGGATCGCCCATTATCTGGAATGGAATCATGATCCCTATGAGAAAATCGGACGTCCCAGACAAATTTATACTGGCCCAAAAACAAAAAAAGTCTTACCTATTGAGGAAAGAAAATGAGCCAATATCATACATCAAATACTATACCCTGTGAGGAGACATAAAAATATGTCAGAAAAAATTACTAGTATGAACGGAAGTCTACAGGTGCCAAACAAACCTGTTATCCCCTTTATTGAAGGGGACGGAACAGGTCCCGATATCTGGAAAGCATCTCAGTATGTTATGGATACGGCAGTTAAGAAAGCGTATGGCGGAGAACGTTCCATACAATGGAAGGAAGTACTTGCCGGTGAAAAAGCCTTTAACCTAACCGGCAGTTGGCTTCCCGAAGAGACAGTTGAGGCCTTTCGTGAATACCATGTGGGAATAAAAGGACCTCTCACAACTCCTGTCGGCGGCGGCATCAGGTCGATAAACGTTGCTCTGCGGCAAAAGCTCGATCTCTATGTCTGTCTAAGACCCGTAACCTATTTTCAGGGAGTCCCAAGTCCTGTTAAAGCTCCGGAAAAAATTAATATGGTTATATTCAGGGAAAATACTGAAGATATCTATGCAGGGATTGAGTTTCGTCAAGGTGATGATGAAACTGCTGCAATGCTCAACTACCTAAAGGAAAATTTCCCAGAAAAGTTTGGGAAAATTCGATTCCCGGAAACTACGGGGCTAGGTATAAAACCTGTAAGCATTGATGGGACTAACCGATTAGTCCGGGCTGCAATTCAGTATGCTGTGGATAATGACAGAAGAAATGTAACCCTTGTGCATAAGGGTAATATTATGAAATACACTGAAGGAAGTTTCAGGGACTGGGGATACCAGCTTGCAAAAGATGAATTTGGGGCAAAAGATCTTGATGGCGGACCATGGCAGATAATTGAACTGGAAAACGGCAGGAACATCATCATAAAAGATGTAATTGCTGATGCCTTTCTTCAACAAATCCTGACAAGACCTGATGAGTATGATGTCGTAGCGACTTTAAACCTGAACGGTGACTATGTTTCAGACGCCCTGGCTGCTCAAGTTGGAGGCATTGGGATTGCACCGGGTGGAAATATTAACTATGTAACAGGTATTGGACTTTTTGAGGCTACTCATGGGACAGCCCCAAAATATACCGGATTGGATAAAGTGAATCCTTCATCAGTTATACTATCTGGTGAAATGATGTTCAGATATCTTGGGTGGGATGAAGCTGCAGACTTGATTCTCAAGGGAATCCGGGGCGCGATCGACAGTAAAACAGTTACTTATGATTTTGCCCGTTTGATGGACGACGCAAATCTAGTCTCCTGTTCCGCTTTCGGCAGGGAAATTGTAAAACACATGTAATCTTCCTGATATCTCACACATAAAACCCGCAAAGTTAATTACTTTTGCGGGTTTTCTTTTGTCTTAACTATTTTGCTTGCTGCTGTGTGTATGCCAGCAATCCCCCTGCCTGCAAAACACTTCTCTGACGTAACGTAAAATCCACATTGAGCAGAATTTCCCTGTTCTTTGTCTCATTTATCATTACTACCGGTTTATCGTTTTCAGCAGAAAGCTCGATCGTGTCAAAGACATCTGGAACTGTTAAGACATCACCCTCCTCAATAAATGAGTAGTCCTCAGAATTCACAAATGTGAATGGGATAATTCCGAAATTGAAAAGATTTGCTGTATGAATTCTTTCGATGGATACAGCAATAACCGCTTTTACTCCCAGATACATCGGGCACAGAGCAGCATGCTCGCGACTTGAACCCTGTCCATAAGAACTCCCGGCAATGATAATATTATGTTTGCCGGCATCCCGGTTTACAGCTGCCCTTTCCGGAAAATCCGGATCCAACGGCTCAAAAACATATTGGGAATAAGCTGGAACATTCGACCGGTATTTTAATCTGCTCCCAGCCGGCATAATATGATCAGTAGTAATCTTATCGCCAACTTTAATTGCGGCAATCCCATTCAGACTGCCTTCTATAGGTGTGTTCTGGGGAGGATCCCCAATATTTGGTCCTCTTATAATTTCTACTTTACTTCCATCACCTGGGGGGAAAATAAGCATCGAATCATCAATAATAAATGATTCCGGCATACTGAATACCGGGCAGTTGTCAGAAGGAAGCTGCATCGGATCTACAAATTCTCCCTTAACAGCAGATAGGGCGGCAACTTCAGGACTTACCAAGTATACTTGTGCTGATTTGGTCCCGGACCTTCCCTCAAAATTCCTGTTAGATGTTCGTAGTGAAACAGCATCCGTTCCCGGCGACATGTGGTTCCCAATACAAAAACCGCAGGCACTTTCCAGGATTCTCGCACCAGAAGTAATTAACTTTTCCAGATAGCCCTCTTTCGCAAGCATAAGCATAACTTCTCTGGAACCAGGCGCTATACCCAGGCTCACCTCAGGTGAAACCATTTTCCCATCCAGTATTTCTGCAGCTGTTCGCAAATCCCGGTAAGATGAATTAGTACATGAGCCAATAAGAACCTGATCAATTTTCTTACCGGCTAATGATGCTATTTCAGCTATATTCCCAGGTGAATGCGGTTCAGCAGTTAACGGGACGAGTTCAGAAAGATCTATACAGATTTGATCATCATACTGAGCATCTTCATCAGCAAGCAGCTCTGTCCAGTCAGATTCCCTGCCCTGTGCTTTCAGGAATTTCCTTGTATTCTCATCACTGGGAAAGATTGATGTGGTAACACCGCATTCTGCTCCCATATTTGTTATAGTTGCCCTGTCAGGAACCTGAAGTGTGGCAATACCCGGGCCGCTGTACTCAAAGACTATCCCGACATTTCCTTTCGTGCCGAACAATTTGAGCACATAAAGGATAACATCCTTGGCTGAAACCCATGGTTTGAGCTTCCCAACGAGATATATATTAACAATTTTCGGGGATGACATATAAAAAGTTCCGCCGCCCATCGCTACAGCAACATCAATACCGCCGGCTCCCATAGCGAGCATCCCGATACCGCCGCCTGTAGGAGTATGGGAGTCTGACCCAAGCAGCGTTTTCCCTGGTTTTCCGAATCTTTCAAGATGAAGCTGATGACAAATTCCATTTCCCGGCCGGGAAAAAATTACACCGTATTTCGCAGCTGTACTCTGCAGATATTTATGGTCATCTGCATTCTCAAATCCTACCTGTACAGTATTATGATCAATATAGCTTACTGCCAGTTCGTTTTTTCTTCTATCTATCCCCATTGCCTCAAACTGGAGATATGCCATAGTCCCGGTTGCATCCTGGGTTAAGGTCTGGTCTATACGGATCCCAATTTCATTCCCAATCTCCAGGGTTCCCTCAATCAGGTGTCCGAATAAAATTTTCTGTGTTATGTTCTGTCCCATGCTGTATCACCTTCCTGTTTATTATTTTTATTAATGGTTTGAAGACTCAACTGCAAAAAGCAATCTTTACACAAATCGTTAATGTCTGATTATAGTGCAATCCATTACCCGGTTTCAAGCTCAGCACTTTTTCGTTTTGTGAGGAAAATAGCTATTTGAACAACTACTGCCGCAGCAGTAATTATCAGGCATAGAATCATTACACTGGAAAAAGACATTCTCTGGTATAGAATTCCGCCGGATAAAGAACCTGCGACCATACCGGTAGTGAGAATTGCTTCATGAATAACCATACGGTGTTCACGATCGGTACTTCCTGCTGCCCCATGAAATATACTGTTAGTATAAATTCCTGAAAAGGAAACTCCGAATAGGATAAAGAATATTGTCAGCAGGGATATTGTATCTGCAGTCAGCCCTATGAGAAGGGAGCCGGCAAGTAAAATCTGGAATCCAACTATTGATGAAATCCGGAACTGCCAGACATGTGTTTTCCCCATAAGTATAAACAAAAAGACTGTAAAAAGACCTCGTATGAGCAACAGGAGGCCTATAGTACTTTCTGGATAATTAAGAACATCCTGTGCATAGATTGGAAATATATTCATGGTTATCCCATACACAAAATATCCGGAAAAAATTCCAATCCAGCTCGTATATCGCAAATATGTACTTTCATCCTTTTGATTTTGTTCTTTTTTGTGCAAGTGATTTGAAGGAATTGTCTTTATTGACGTTATCCCTGATGCGACAGCCATAATAACTATTATTATCAGCATAATCGCACTGGCTGACCCAATAGCATAATCAACACTTCTCTCGGCTAACATACCCGCAAAAAATGGGCCGAGAATAATTCCTCCGCTCCAGGAAATATTAAAATATGATATGGCTTGTCCCAGCTCTTTCTTCTCCTTTTTTCGTGAAATCCATCCCATAAGAGGAGGCCAGAAAATAGACATGAACATACCATAGAGAGCATACAGTACATAAGCTGGCAAGGCAGATTTAACTACCAGGATTGCAGTACCGCAGAAAAACATGCCTACTGCTGCGAATAGTATAGTTTTGGGCGGAGGGATTGCTGATACAAAGCGTTTCAGCGAAAGAAGGCCAACAAAGTAACTTGCTGAGAATAAAGCTGCAAACAATCCAATGGATTGGGGATTAAGCCTGAAAACATCTCTCATATAAAAAATAAGGCCAAGATTAATGATTGATATAGACACCTGCCCGAGAAATGAGATCATAATGAGCAGTAGTGTCTGCCGTTTTATTTTCTGTAACATATTTTCGTTATATAGATTCTTTGACCTTATAGCAAGATTAATTTGTTGATTCCTTATTATCCTTACCATTCCAGTATAAAATCCCCCTCTAGCATTGAGGTTATCCTCTGTGGCTACCAACTTTACACGCTAAGCAGTTATCCCTATAATTCGCATCATGGATACTCTTCTCACAAATAAGACTCTCATTGCAGCATTTATAGCTTTTGTTCTGGCACAGTTTTTAAAAATAGTGATCAACCTGCTTCTTAACAAAGAACTAAATATAAAAAGCGGATTTGATACCGGCGGTATGCCTTCTTCTCACACTGCAACTGTTTCTGCCGTCACTACCTGTGTTTTCATCCTGCACGGAGCCGGCAGCACCTTATTTGCAGTAACTCTGATACTTTCAATTATCGTTATTTATGATGCTGTAGGGGTAAGGAGAGCTGCAGGCAGACATGCAAAAGTCCTTAATGAATGGAGCAAAATTCTATCAGAAAGTTTTGAGCATGGATTCAAGCCAGAGGATCTGAAAACCCTGCTCGGGCACACCTACCCACAAGTATTTGCCGGTGTAGTACTTGGATGTACTTCTGGAATTCTGGTTACTTTTTATTTATAATTCCTATAACCGGGACATTTTCTTTAAAACTTTCCTACGCTAGTAACCCAGGACACATCAATATAGATTTTTCCCTGTGTTCTATTATACTTTTTTTCCATATTAAATTATTAATATTTTTATAACATTACTTAAAACATAAATAAAACAAAACATCACTTTAATGATACTAAATCTCCAATTTTTATGTTGACAAAATCTTCAATATTGTTATTCTTATCTATAATTTTGTATCTATATATTATTATAGGTAGAAATATATCTATACAAACATGTTGCACCACCAGTTTTGATGTCATGATTCTTGCTTATCATCGTGCTTTATTTACAACAGATTTTTTTGCAAGATAATGAATGCCCAACAGGTGTAATGCTTCAGAGTAAACAAAAAGGAGAATTTGCATGTCTGTAATAACAAAACAGAAGGCAGAAGACCTGCAGAAAACTGGAGATTGCCCTGAAACAACAGAGGAATCTCTCTTTCCGGTTTTAAGTGATATCATTGATTCGTATAATGGACAAAAAGGTGCCCTTATTCCTGTACTGCAATCAATTCAGAATTTATTGAGCTATCTACCGGAAAATGCACTTCGATATGTCAGTAAAAAAATGAAAATCCCATTCAGTGAAGTTACCGGTGTTGTCTCGTTCTACTCGTTCTTTTCGACCAACCCGCGTGGAAAATTCATGGTACGGGTTTGTCTTGGAACAGCTTGTTATGTCCGGGGTGGAAGTGAAGTACTTGAGGCCCTATCCCGTGAGTTGGGAATACGTGTGGGAGAAACAACAGATGACAGGACTTTTTCACTCGAAATCGGGAGATGTTTTGGTGCCTGCGGCCTCGCCCCGGTAGTGATGGTCAATGATGATGTGCATCAACGTGTTAAACCCTCAAAAGTGAAAGATCTATTATACCAATATCAACAGGAAGCAGATGCAGTAAAGCATGGTACGGATGCTGAAAAGCATACTATCATTGCTGAAAAGCATGAAAGTATTGTTGAAGAAGAGGTTCGGGTATGATAAAAAAATATAAATCAACATCTACTTTCAAAGAATCAGCAGTAATATTAACCGGGAAATCTGAAGTTGAGAACCAGGAACCGCATATTTTGGTATGTACTGGTGGAGGCTGTATTGCTTCCGGCTCAATGGAAGTAGTTTCCGAGCTGAAATTGGTTCTGGAAAAACTTAACCTTTCAATACCGGTCAAGTGTACAGGATGTCTCGGCCCCTGCTCAAAAGGACCGGTAATTTCCTGCAATCCACTGAATACAGTCTATGAAGGCGTTACACCAGGAATTCTCTATGAGTTAATTACTTCTCATTTTATAGACGAAATACCTTACAAACAAAATATCTTCAGGGACGCGAAAGAAGACAATCCCGTTAGTCCTGAAGAAACAGCTTTTTTTAAACCGCAAAATAAAATTGTACTGCAGAACTGCGGTAAAGTTGACCCGCTTAATATTGAAGATTCAATAGCCCATGGAGCTTACCAGGGACTTGTCCAGATCCTTGAAAATGAAAATTCTGATGTTATTGACCAATTGAAAATCTCAGGGTTACGGGGGCGCGGTGGTGCCGGTTTCCCAACCTGGCTCAAATGGAAATTTACAAAGGATGCTGAGGGTGATGAGAAATATGTGCTATGTAATGCTGATGAAGGTGATCCAGGCGCATATATGGATAGAAGCGTACTTGAGGGAGATCCTCATACCCTTATTGAAGGCATGGCCATTGCAGCCCGAACTGTAGGTGCTTCAGTCGGCTATGTATATGTACGTGCAGAGTACCCGCTGGCAGTATCAAGGCTGTCAAAGGCCATCGACCATGCAAAGGATTATGGTCTAATGGGTGATAATATTCTGGGTACTGACTTTTCATTCAATTTGGAAATAAAAATGGGATCAGGCGCTTTTGTCTGTGGCGAGGAAACTGCCCTCATTAATTCTATTGAGGGGAAACGGGGTGAACCGAGAACAAGACCACCCTTCCCGGCACAGAAAGGCTTATGGGGAAAACCTACATTACTGAATAATGTTGAGACCTATGCGAATATCCCGGCAATAATATGCAAGGGGGCTGACTGGTATGCCTCTTTTGGTACTCCGGATAGTAAAGGGACAAAAGTTTTTGCCCTTGCCGGTGCAGTAAAAAATACCGGTCTTGTTGAGGTTCCTTTGGGAACACCTCTTGGTGATCTTATTTTTGATATCGGGGGCGGGATAACTAACAACCGGCCTTTTAAGGCAGCCCAAATCGGGGGACCTTCAGGCGGATGTATCCCACTTCAGCACCTGAATGTACCGCTTGATTATGAACCACTGAAGGAACTTGGCGCTATAATCGGCTCCGGCGGGTTGATTGTTATGGATGATACTACCTGTATGGTTGATGTGGCCAGATACTTCCTGGAGTTTGTTCAGGAGGAATCCTGCGGAAAATGTGTACCCTGCCGTGTAGGAACAAAAAGAATGTATGAAATCCTTACCCGCATTTGCAATGGTGAAGGGAAATCAGGTGATATTGAGGCTTTGGAAAAACTTGCGCATCACGTTAAGGATACTGCACTGTGCGGCCTCGGCCAAACTGCACCCAATCCTGTCCTATCAACAATAAGGCATTTCAGACATGAATATGAAGCTCATATACGTGATAAACACTGTGAAGCAGGTGTCTGTTCAGGACTTGTAAGGGCATCCTGCCAGAGTGCTTGTCCGGCACGGGTAGATATACCGGGATTTGTATCTCTTACAGGTGAAGGACGATATACTGAAGCCCTTAAACTTCACCGGGAAAGAAATCCATTTGCTGCGGTATGTGCAAGAGTATGTTTTCACGCTTGTGAAGACAAATGCAGCAGGATCAGCCTGGATGAAGCTGTATCTGTCAGAGGGGTAAAAAGGTTCCTTGTAGACCAGGAAATAACACTCCAGGTTCCCGAAATACTGGAGAATGATAAAAACGCTGAAAAGAAGATTGCAATCATCGGTGCAGGCCCGGCTGGTCTCTCCTGTGCATACTTTCTTGCAAGACTCGGTTATAAACCAACTATTTTTGATGCATCAGTTCGCCCCGGCGGCATGCTGGTCCAGACTATCCCGGCTTACAGACTTCCCAGAGAAACTGTTGCCCAGGAGATCAGGATGATCGAGCAGATGGGTGTGGATATTATCAGTGAAAAAGCACTTGGAAAGGATTTTACCATTGAATCACTTAAGGAAAATGGCTATGAAATGTTTTTCCTTGGCGTAGGTGCACCGGATTCCCTCTCAATGGGTTTACCCGGTGAAGATCTGGATGGAGTGATTCAGGCCGTCCCATTCCTGCAGCATTACAATATCCGCGGATCAGTACAGACCGGAAAACGTGTTGTGGTAATTGGTGGTGGTAATGCCGCAATTGATGCTGCACGAACAGCTTTACGTCTTGGGGCTGAGGAGGTACGGATTGTGTACCGACGAAGTCAGGATGAAATGCCGGCTTACGCTGAAGAGATTGAAGAAGCACTCAATGAGGGTGTTAAGATTTCCTGCCTCACCCAGCCTATTGAAATACTTAGCGGTTCTGACAGCAAGGCTTCAGGAGTCTCCTGTCTGCCGATGAAACTGGGAAGCTTTGATTCTTCAGGAAGAAGAAAACCGACTGCTGCCGAAACTGAAAAATTTACGATAACGGCAGATCAGGTAATCATTGCAATCGGGCAGCGTCTCAATATAAAAGACATGGCAGGGTCGCTTGATTTGGATCTGAACGATAAACGATTCATCTCTGTTGATCCTGTTACAGGTATAACCTCAGTACCCTATATTTTTGCAGGAGGCGACTGTGTTGATGGCCCTTCATCTGTTGTTGAGGCTATTGCGGCAGGGGAAAAAGCTGCTGTCGGTATAGACCTGGCACTGACTGGTAAGGATAATGCCTTCTGGAGATATGAGAAAGAAATTAAGACTAATTTTGACCCGGATGCAGATCCTGTTACGCATGGACGCAATAAGGTACGCTCTATTCCGATTGAAAGACGTCGATGTAACTTCGAAGAGGTAGAGCTCTCATGGAGCGAACCGGTTGCACAAAGGCAGGCTCATCGATGCCTGAGATGTGATTATGGAAAATCAATCAGAATGGATAAAAAGGAAAAGGAGACAGTGCATGGTTAATATCACCATTAATGATCAAAAATTAACAGTCGAGGATGGGATCACCATTCTTTCTGCTGCCAGGGATGCCGGGATAACTATTCCTACCCTCTGTTTTCTTGAGGGAACAGCCCCGCAAGCAGCCTGTAGGGCCTGTGTTGTAGAAATTGAGGGAGCAAATGCACTTGCTGCTTCCTGTTCAACACCTGTTCGTGATGGGCTGGTTATAAAAACCAACACCAAACGGGTCAGGGAAGCCAGAAAAATGGTAGTTGAGCTCATGTTGAGCGAACATGTCGGCGAATGTCAGACATGCGTAAGAAGTATTGACTGCGAGTTGCTGACACTGGCCCAGAACCTGGGAATCCGGGATATAACATTTTCCGGTGAGTCAGTTGCTATGGAGGTAGATTCATCTACACCAGCATTGGCCAGGGATCCGGGAAAATGTATCAAATGCCGGCGATGTGTATCTATTTGCCGTGACGTACAGAATGTAGGCGCTATAAGTGCCCAGTTCCGTGGGTATGATACGGTAATAGGGCCGGCTTTTTCCAGGCCTATGTCAACCGTGGCCTGTGTACAATGCGGGCAATGCGCTGCTGTATGTCCAACCGGCGCAATTACTGAGATAACTCATATAGATGAAGTCTGGGCTGCGCTGGACAACCCTGAAAAGCATGTAATTGTGCAGACAGCACCTGCAATACGTGCTGCTCTAGGTGAATGTTTTGGTTGTGAACCCGGGACTCTGGTTACCGGAAAAATGGTAGCTGCTTTGAAGGAAATTGGTTTTCATGCGGTATTTGATACTAACTTTACCGCTGACCTGACAATTATTGAGGAAGGTACCGAACTCCTGAAACGTCTTGAGGATACACTCGTCAATGGTAAACCGGCAGCACTGCCCCAGTACACCAGTTGTTCTCCTGGTTGGATTAAGTTTGCTGAATACTTTTACCCGGAAATTCTTCCGAATATTTCAACCTGTAAGTCACCCCAGCAGATGTTCGGTGCTCTTGCAAAAACCTATTATGCAGAAAAAATCGGTGTTGACCCAAAGGATATGATTGTAGTCTCTATCATGCCCTGTACTGCAAAGAAATTTGAGGCAAATCGCCCTGAAATGGCTGACAGCGGATATCAGGATGTTGATTATGTACTTACCACCCGGGAACTGGGTGATATGATTAAAATGACAGGAATTGATTTTCTATCCCTTCAGGATCAGAAAATGGATGAACCTTTCGGGATTTCCACTGGTGCGGCTGATATTTTTGCAAATACCGGTGGTGTTATGGAAGCGGCCTTGAGAACCGTATATGCAATTGTTACCGGCAGGGTGCTTCCTGTAGATGGTCTTCATATTAAACCGCTCGCCGGACTCGAAGGAATAAAAACTGCTGAGTTAACTTTAACAGATACCGTAGACAGATGGAAATTTCTGGAAGGTGTTACTGCACGAGTGGCAGTAGCTCATGGCCTTGGAAATGCATCAGCCTTGATTGACAGAATCGAGAAAACAGGTGAAGTATTCCACTTTGTGGAAGTAATGACCTGCCCGGGCGGCTGTATCGGCGGAGGCGGACAACCACGTTTCACCACAGATGATATTAGACGTGCAAGAATTTCAGCTATATACCAGGAAGATGAAGGACGGGAATTACGCCAATCACATGACAACCCTGTAATAACACAGCTGTACGAAGACTTCCTGAAAGAACCTCTTGGGCATACATCACACAAATTACTTCATACTGAATATTCTCAAAAAGAGATGCTTACAGAAGTGTAACGTTCATAAAGGGGTCGGAAACGACCCCTTCTGTTATTGCAGTCTTAATCTCTCGCTTTATTATGTAAGCATCCTGACAAACGCGACTTTGTCGTTTACTAGCAGTCCATGGAGTTTGCCATGCAAACTCCCAAGACAAACATGACAAAGTCATGTTTGTCCGTTGACAATATCCACTCCTTCATGATACCGTTCATTTCGAATTACTATACATACGGGCTGTAGCGCAGGGGTTTAGCGTACATGTCTGGGGGACATGGGGTCGGCAGTTCAAATCTGCCCAGCCCGAAACAAACAAAAAAGACAGGATTTTATCCTGTCTTTTTTGTTTGTCTTTGCAATGGGAAGTTTCGCAGTTTTGAAAAAACTGCCAGATAAACGTACTTTCTTAAACCTATAGTTTTCTTCACCATAACGACCATCTATAAAACTGGATCCAGACAACAAGACACGTTTATCCATCTGCACCAGCCCGGTCTTTTTTTATGTACTTTGCAATGGGAGCTTTAGCAGTTTTGAAAAAACTGCAATGATAAACGTTTATTCTCAATATCTATATCTTTCTTCTCCATAGAGATAAGCTTGCAAGATACATCCAGACAACAATACTACGTTTATCCATCTGCACCTAGCCGGATACTTAAAAGGAGGGTTTTTTATTGCCCCTTTTTTAATGAAGTGCCACATAACGGCAC
>JAGLNY010000152.1 GCA_023139255.1 Spirochaetales bacterium | reverse complement strand
GGCACTCTTAATTGGTTGCCATTTGTGCTAATTCATCTTTATCAATATCTATTGGTAAACCTACACGCATAAAATATCTTGCAAAAGCTTGAGATAAGTGCTCTCTGTAAGGAGGTAATATTCGTAAACGTTTCTCTATTGTTTCAGCATGTGCTGAAAGAAAATCTTTGGGCAAAGTATACAACTCATGAAAATTCACTATAGTGAAATACGAATTAAATTGTTCCTCAGTATATTTATCAAGTAAATGGTAGGCTGGAGTTTTCCCTGTTCGAAGTTCTTCAATACCTTTTCTTGATGAATAGTGTTGATTCGATTCTCCTAATACAGAAAGTGGTATTACTGTACATAGTACAACAGTTGAAATCTTATCATTTAAAAGATCACAGGCTTGTGAGAGTATAACTAAGTCTGTTAGTTTTACATCAATTGGATCACTAACTTCTTCTTCATTACGGATACTTTTATAAACTGAATCATCTAAACTTGGGACAGGACATCCCATTAAAATATCTCCTTGAGTTAATTCACCACTATTGCAAACTAATTCATACCAAGGATATTTATTATTTAATAAAGCCATTCTCATCCTCAACACATTCAAATTTATAAGGTACTGGCTTTTTCAATTTTAATTTTATTTTGTGAACAACAGGATGATAATACATTAAATCAACTGGATTACCAATAGAAATAGAAATTTGTGTATCAATCAACGTCGTATTTGGATTTTCTAATGAGATCAAAGTCGCTTTAAAAATATCATAATAATTTCTAGATCGATGTCTTCTTATTTTATTAATGAAATCATCCTTTATAGTTGTATTAGTATCATCACAAAAATAATTAAAGCTTGAATCCATTTCAGTTGCTGAAATTGTTCCACTAGCAAGCATAGAAATCTCCTTAGTATTCGGGTTCTAATTCACTCAAAAAATCATCTTTCAACAATCCAAAAAATAGTTCTTTCTCTTTAAAATGTAATTCTTCTACTCTCTCTAAATATCTATTCATAAAAGTTTGTTTATCTTTACCAATATTCATTAAACAATCAATATCTATAACTGACGATCTTTGTGCAGACCTTTTTTCACTTTTCACTGTAACAAAGTTATTTATATTAAGAACCTTAGTTATTCCATTATCAGGTATTTCTGTTCTTATATTTGTTGGATATCCAGCTAATGCTTCACCTTCAATACTCATATTCAGTTTTAACTTATCCAGAATAATCGTATTTTCAAATACATTAATATAACGTAATCCAAGTCTTTCTACTCTATTTACTAGTTCTAATTTAAATATATCTTCAAGAATTTCTATAAAGAAACTAGACCATTTGTCCCAACCAATATAGTTATTTACATTGCTAAAAGCTATGACACGTGGTCCAATACTCATAGTAAGATCTTGATTTGTAAATCTATAATATACTTTATACTGTAAATTAGGATCAGATTTTCTAATCTCTTCGGGAAGGTTCAAAATAGGCAAGGAAATAACATTTTTTTTAGGGAAAAATTTCGTAATTGTTTCTAAGTTGTACAAAGTACCAAGTATCGCATCAGTAGGTAATAAGGTCTTAAACCTTAATTCAAAGATGGACTCAGATATTGGGCACTGTTTTATTCTACGAGGAAGTTTTTTTTCATCCATATTCAATTACACCAAGTTATTTTATTCATGTACTATAATATACCATAAAGAAATTGTTCATTCAATTAAAAAGATATTTCATGTTGTTGATCAGCGATAATGTCAGGTCCCGGTGTACGCTAAATGATGAAGCTAGACTCACGATAGTGGGGTTATCCCGCGCAAGATATCATTTGCATGTTTCAGCGGGACAATGATCCAGAGGAAGTAGTCTACGGGTAACTCCATCGAACGAAATCCAACTTCTAAATGATATTGCTCCAGCGAGGGTATTTGCCGCCGGTGAATTATATTCATCAATGCATCACTGACAAAGTGACGCATGGCATCCTCGAATGAGATGTCTCTCACAAGCTGCCTTGCAAAGCTCTCAGAGCAATCCAGCTTGTCAAACCACCATCTATCGCAAGTAGAATGTGCTTTAAGTAGAAGGGTCTCCTGCTTCGCTGTTCTGCAAGTTTAATCTCCTTTCCCTGGAGTCTTTTGCATTGATCAGTTTTTTAAAATACTTGGTTGAAATATTTTCTGACTTCCGAATTAGTTTCAAAACCCATGTGATTTTATTAACGTATGCATCACCAGCCTCTTGATGAGAATAAAAATTACTATAGTTTCTTTTGATAAAAAAGCCCCCTGTCCTGCATCATTGTTTCAGTTTTTTTCTCTTCTTCCAAAACTCCAAGATACTTATTTATCTCATTTATATGTAAACCAGTAATTTTGGCAAGATCTTCCAGAGTACAGGGTCTCCGGGAAATTGTTTCAATTATTATATTTTCAATATCCTTACGGTAAGATTTAATCTTTTTACGTTCCGGAACTGATGCAATAATTTCGACGTTCCTTAAACCCCAAAATAATGCTATTTCATGCAATACAGCAGCATTTGCAGGTTTCAAGTCCTTTACAGCCCCAGGTCTGTCCAAGGAATTCAACTGAATTCTATCCGGCCGAATTCTTTTTAGTGCCTTTTTAAGCAACTCTAAATCTACCGGGTTATCATTATATCCGGGCAGAATAAATACCTCTAACCATATTTTACCCTGAAATTCTTTTCTAAAATCGACAAGACCCTGTATATATTCTTCTACATTCAAGTCCCGGGAAGGACGGTTTATCTTACGTAATGTCAAATCAGATGCAGCATCCAAAGAAGGTAAAACCAAATCAGCACCCAAAAGCTCAGTCCTAACCCCTTCATCTGTAAACAAAGTCCCATTGGTTAACACAGCAACGGGTACATCCTGTCTGTTTGTCTTTATAAACCGTAAAACCTCTCCTATACGGGAATTGAGGGTTGGCTCCCCTGCCCCGGAAAAAGTAATATAGTCGGGTGCTGTATTATTCCTGAAAAAATGTTTCAATTCTTTCATTACTTCGTCAATTAGTACATACTCCTTTCTTTCGCAAGTCAAATTTGTAGTATTTCCGCATTCACAATAAACACAATTCAAGGTACAGACTTTATGGGGAACCAGGTCTACCCCCAAAGACATCCCCAGTCTTCGTGATGGTACCGGCCCAAAAAGATATTTGTACATAGTAATAATCTCCCTTTTTAATAATGATACGGACAATTAAGTAAGATTAATCATCTATGTTTCATTTTCCTTTTATTAGTGGTGTTACATAAAGAATCAACAGAAATACAAATAGTATGGAAAGAACAATTCCCATGATCCAGAAAAGAATATCCCGTTTTTTCATTGGTACAGAATCACCTTTTTTGCCCCATGGAATAGAATTCCATATCCTCTCGTAAAAATAATACATTATCATTCGGGTCGAATGATGATAAATAACTATAAACGTAGCGATCAAAGCGGCAGTATTATATGTAGGAGGAACTAATAACATAATGAAATAAGCACCAATCCATGTCCATACAACACCGATAAAACGCCAAAGAACACTTTTAACCAATGTTCTGCGTTTGGTTTCCCGCCTTATAGGAACTTGTTCTTTATCAATCAAATTACTCATATCAAAATCCCCTGAACTTGTAATTTGCTTCATTTATACAAGTTTTTCTGCACCGGAATAAACTTCTTCCACCTTTAAAGTCGTTGCAGCATGTCCTGGACGTTCTCCGTTCCAGCATTTCATATCTTCAAATATCTTACCGTTTTTTAAGTATTCAATTGTTCCCTTGACCTGATACGCCTTATCTTCGTTTGTTATAAAAAGAATTGATCCCTTACTACCGGTAAGGATGTTCTTTCGTGTTTTGTCAAAGAAATTATCCGCGACTACCAGTGTTCCTTCATCGAATTTTGTGACGCAAGTAGCATAGATTGCGTTGGGAACACCATCTTTATCCACTGTACTTAAGATTACAGGTCCTTTACGATTCTCCCACGCCTTGCTTACTTTTTCTGTTAATAATGCCATATTTTCCTCCATATTTTGTTTTATGATTGCAGCAAACAATCTATAACTTCCCTCTGTCTCACATTAAGAGCATTCATTCTACCATAAACTAATCTTAATAGTCTTCCCGCTTTCTTCTTTTTCTAAATTGACTGGGAGAGAAACCTGTTACTTTTTTGAAAGTTCTTGAAAAACTATATACAGAATCAAATCCGCAATGTGCAGCCGTCTCGGTTACTGAAAGTTTCCTTGCTTCCAAAATTGAACAGGCATAGTTGATCTTCACTTCCCGTAAATACTTGCCAGGGCTTATCCCAATGGCTTTTTTAAATTGTTTATGTAAATTACTTTCTGAAATTCCCAATTCCTTTGCGACTATTGTTGTAGTAACTGCTTTACCGAGATCTGAGTAGACATATTTCTGGACACGGGCAACAATAGAGTTACCATTAGTCCTTGTACTTGAAAAAGCTATAGGATTTCCAACTGTACAGTTTTCAATATTTGAAAGAATGATAGTTGAAACCAGATTTACCTTAAACGTATCCGATAGTGAAATAATCTGCTCCAGACAAGAGAGAACAAAAGAGTTGATTTTTACAGGGTTATTCCGTAAAGCCTCAAGATTTTTTCTTTCCTGCATATCAAACCCGATAAAAAAGCAAATAATGTCAGAAGCTTCTGCAGAAACATAGTAGTGGTTTTGAAATGGGAATATTAGAAAAGATTCTCCCTCATATATGTTTAACAGGTAATTATCTATGTGAATTTGAAGACTTCCTTTCAGACAAAAAACAAGATTGAATCTGTAGTGCATAATCGGTAGATTATTACATAAATCAGATATTTTAAGTCGTGAGAAGAATACAATATTTTCCGGGAAATACAAGAAATCCGATGATATCCCTTGATAGTAATCAGTAGGCTCCTTCAGATTTCTTAAAAACAACTCAAGTTGATTCTCTTGCATTTGCCGCTCCTCCTCTAACCTATGCAAAATGAAAGGTATCAATACCCTAAGGGGCGGGGTATTTCACCTTGTGATCTCAGCTCTCGCTCGGAAATGGACCATCAAGTTGCTCCACTTCTCTCGCTCGTTTGAGAATAAATCTGTCATCAACTATATTACAGGTATTGTTAAAATATATCCAGTTTTTGGTATTCATTTATCATATATTCCACACTAAACTTAAAAATAAAACCAAGGATGGAATAGTATGAAAAAAATACAATATGCCGTTATCGGCTGCGGTGGAAGAATAAGCGGGTTAATAAAACATTTTACAAATAAAAAAGATTTGCAGCTCAAAGGAGGATGGGATCCTTCGTCTGCAAATGTTCAGCAAATGCTGAAAAAAATTAATGATGGAAAAGGAATAGCATATACGTCGTATGAAGAACTGGTTGCTGATCCGGAAATTGACTGGGTTCTTGTAGGATCTCCAAACGCTTTCCACAAAGAACACATAATCGCTGCTTTTGAAAATAACAAACATGTGTTTTCAGAAAAGCCGCTGGCAATTACTATAGAAGATTGCATTGCAATTAACAAAAGTCATCAAAAAAGCAGTAAACTTTTTGCCACCGGCTTCACCCTGCGTTATGCATCAATTTACAGAAAAGCAAAGGAAATCCTGACAAGTGGAAAACTAGGTAAGGTTATTTCAATAAACGCATGCGAGAACATCCTTCCTGATCATGGCTCCTACATCATGAAAAATTGGAGAAGGAGGCGGGAATTGGCAGGACCACATATTCTTGAAAAATGTGTTCATGATTTAGACCTCATCAACTGGTTTACAGAATCAATCCCAAAGAAAATCGCTGCTTTCGGTGGTAATAACATGTTTATCCCGGAAAATGAAAATCTCTATATTGAAAACAGAGAGTTGTTTACTTCAACATGGGAATCTCTTGCAGAATCGTATGACCTGGACGAGAACAATCCGTTTCTTTCTCATAAAACTATAGAGGATAACGTCGTATCAATTATGGAATTCAACAATGGAGTACGTGTACAGTTTCAGGCAACAATGAGCAATACTATTCCGGAGAGAAGAATGTATTTTCACTGCAGCGGGGGAACCCTTATTATTGAACTCTATTCAGGAGTCCTTCAATACAAAGCGATTACAGATGAAGCAATACAGATGATGACACTTATTGGTGGAGGCCATGGTGATGGAGATTTCAATATTATGAATGAACTTCACGATTCCATGGTAAATGGTACTGTTCCTGTGTGTGGAGGTGAAGAAGGATTGCTCAGCGCAGTTGTCGGTATTACCATTGATAAGGCACGGGAAAACGGAACAGTAATTGACTTAAGTGAAATCTGGAATTCACTAGGGGTAAAAATATGAAAGAATTACGAATTGGCGTCATTGGCCCCCGTTAACCCAGAAAAAGCTCTCCTATTATTGACGTCGAAGACCATAATATGATCCTCATGCAGTTAGAAAACGGTGTACAGGCATCATATTTACAATGTCACTACACTCCCGATTCATGTAGAAACTATACCTATACCTTCATAGGGACAAAAGGGAGGCTCGAGAACAGAGGGGATCATGGAAAATGCTCTATCGAAGTAATGATTAGCGACAATTACTTTTCCCGGTAGGTGTTTTTAATTGTCGCTGATCGAAGTATTTTGCAATAGAACCGATGACTTCGCAAAACCTGACATTATCTACAATTTAAAAGGAGAATCCGAAGGGCATGGCGGTGCAGACCCGCTTATTGTTAATAACTTCATTGATTATATTCGTGGAAAAGCTAAACCTAAAACATCCCCTCTAGCCGCAAGAAATGCAGTAGCCGTTGGAGCTATGGCTGCTGAATCAATTCGAAACGGGAGTTGCTTACAAGAAGTAAAAAAATACTAATACTAAAAACTTTTTCCCTTTCTCTATCACGTCATAATATGGTACATTTGGGAATCCCAATATATAAGCAAGAGGAAAAGAATGATAATAACTATTGGAGAGGCTTTAATAGATTTTATATACATTGATGAGGGTTCAAGTCAGGTCTATAAACCGGTCCCAGGCGGATCCCCGATGAATACTGCCGTAGCTCTATCACGTCTTGATGTCCCGACTGCTTTTATAAGCGGTATATCAACTGATATGTTCGGGAAAATGCTGACAAAGCACCTCTCGGGAAACGGAGTTGATATCAGTGCAGCTATTCCCAAAGACAATCCTACTACCCTGGCGTTTGCTAAAATTGTCAAGGGAAAAGCGGAATATGCATTTTTTGCCAACGGTTCTGCAGACAGAAGTATTACAGAATTGGAGATTGCCTCCTCAATTGACAAGCTGTCAGCTGAACCTTCCTGTTTCCAGATAGGATCAATTTCCCTGCTTATGGAGCCTGGAGCTTCCGGGATTTATAATTTTATTCGTACTCGTAATGCCCTTGTGCCAGTTTCTTTTGACCCTAACATCCGTCCCTCCCTTGTTGAGGATGGAGAATCATACATTGAGCGGCTTGAGGCTCTTTTTCGATTATCAGATATCGTAAAAATCAGTGATGAGGATCTTGAGTGGATGTTCCCGGATTTATCATTTGAGTCTGCGGCTGCTGAAATATTGAAATATGGTGTGTCTGTTTGTGTTGTCACGGCGGGAAAAAATGGAGTTCACTGGTTCTCTCACGGAATACACGAATTCCTGGCTGCCAGAGATATTACCATTACTGATACTATTGGAGCTGGTGATACGTTTCATGCCGGCCTTTTGGCATTTTTTTACTGGTCTGGCAATCTTACCCGTGAAAAATTGAAATCCATAACACCGGAGACTGCAGTAACTGCCCTTAAATATGCCAGTACAGCTGCCGAGATCAACTGCTGCAGGCAAGGGACAAACCCGCCGCAAGCAGCTGAACTGGCAAAAGAGTTGGCAGATATCTTTGGTATTGATATCTTAGCACTATTCCAGCGATAGTGAAGACTCTTTCAAAGATTTTTTCAATTGTCTCAGTGGTCACACAAATTAGTACTGGTTTTCAATTGCCCGCTTAAATATTCTTCAACCAACGAAGAAGGATCTACAGTGCCGGCTCCCATAATAACTTCAATGTTATTCTGCCTGAATAAACTCTGTGCTTTCTCTCCCATACCCCCGGCTAGTACGGTATCTACATCAAATCCCACTAGGAATCTGGGATAGGTACCTGGCTGATGCTCAGGAGGGTCAACATAAGACTCTTGGGTTATTGCCCCATTTTCTGTCTTGATTATTGCAAATGATTCGCAATGGCCAAAATGTGCACAGGCTTTTTTTTTCTCTGTAGGTACGGCAAAAATTCTTTTCATTCTTTTCCTTCTTCATTATCTACGTTTGAAAGCTGCTTTTCCAACACTTCCAGATGCTTTTTAAGTTGACTAATTTCTTTCTCAAGAAATTCCTTTCCCACTCCATAATCGAGATCATCACCTGGATCACCATACACATAAGCATCCGCGTATGGACGTCTATAATGTATTCGACGGCCAAATCCCATCCCTTGATGAACGAACCTTTCGCGATGAAAACCTCTTCGGAATCCATTTCCCGCACCATACCCAGGTGATGGGTTCATAAATCCCGGACGGTCGAAACCATTGCAGAAACCTGCACCTCTTCCTGTTCCCGGTCCCATTCCTTCAGGACCCATTCTATCTCCTCTCGGCATACTTCACCTCCTGCCGTGATGGCTATGTCTGCGACAGCATGACCCGTGTCCAAAACCTCCAGCTAAATCAATTAAATTGTCAGAGCCACAGGCTGGGCATTTGGTAATGTTCTGATTAAATCTTGTTTTGATCATATGTCCACAATTGTGACATTGTATAACATTACCGCGAAAATGTATTTTCCCACCCTCAATCTGTAGGTGTTTCCCCTCAATAATAAAAGTTGCCATTTTTTTCCTGGCTGCTTCTATCAGCCTGGTAAATGTAGGCCGGGAAATTTCCATCTCCTCTGCTGCTTCATTATGATCCATTCCCAAATAATCTGCTAATCTAATAGCCTCAAATTCGTCAAGTCCCAATAGTTCAGGCTGAAGATTGCTGCTGGGAATCCCAGCCGGCTTAAAATCAGCAAACAATGGAGGCTGGTGGACGATCCGTTCTTTTTTTGGTCGTGACATAACTCATCCTTGTCTTTTCATTTATATAATAATGAACTTATGTTCATAAGTCAAGAGGTGATTTCTAAAAAATGTATTGTTTCCCCGTCTTTTTCTTTTAGTCAATTTGATAGATTTGTGACAGTCTTCACCATAAACTGCTTAAAAAGTTGTTTCTCATCAAACGAAAATCCGGTCATCATTTGTTCCTCTACATCGTTCCACGCTTTACGAATAGCCGGAATGTATG
>JAGLNY010000151.1 GCA_023139255.1 Spirochaetales bacterium | reverse complement strand
TTTAACAAGACCATCACGCTGCATTCCTTTAACCATTCTTGAAACAGCCGGAAGTTTTACATTAAGGATTGAAGCTGCTTCAACCTGCTTCACCGGACCAAATCGGGAAATAACGTCAAGCAGCCAGGCTTGTCCCGGATTCATTCCTGAGTTTTCCATCATAGTCAACCCGACATCTTTTGCCCGCTTACTGGTGTGGAGAAGCATATGATAAAATTGATAACCCATTGCAAACACCTTATATTAACCTGTTAACATACTGCATAGTAGCATAGAACCCGGTAGACAGCAATACTATCCTACGAGAATGCGAAATAGTTTCTGCAGAGTTACAGAATCAAGCTTATCCCAGGGATTCGGCTCAAGAGGAAAAGGAGTTACGTACAACCAATCGTAATGAGCTTTCAAAATCCATTTTACTTCATGCCGCTTGAATTTTTTTCCCATTACAAGGCACCCTCTTTTCACCACCTCATTCCCAGCTTGCTGCGAATATTCCGAATCTGTGACTGCATCAGTAATGGTTGGGTAGGAATCTTTTTCCCAGGTTATAAAAATATCAGCAATTTTTTCATCATACCAACGATGATTGATAGATAATCCAGGATTCATTATTATTAAGTCTGCATTAAATAAGCGTGCATAATTCCGGATTTCAGCATAGTAAGCCTGAACACTGACATCAAACCCTCTTGCCATCTCATCAAAGAAAATCCCGTCTATCATCGGGTAAAATCGATACCAGGAATCAATGTCGCTTTTAATATTTTTTATCGGGTATTGCGGTAACCCAATAGTAGAAGCCATTCCTGCATATTTTGTTGAGATATAACCAACAATAGTTATTCCTGCATTTTTCAGCTCTGCGTATGCATTCTGTAGAATAGGATCTGTAATTTTACCCGGTCCATTCTCCGGATTAACTATTGTAACAACCGGGACATCCGGGTATTTTTTCTTATAAGTTATTAAGGTTTGCCAATCATATGCGCCGTGGTGCTCTGAATCCCCGTTTTTAACGGCTTCTTTTCTAGTATAGTGAATTGAAGGTTCCGGATAAATATATAACGGGATGATAATTCCTTTTTCACTTCTCACTTGCTGAAAATCCTTCCTATTCCCAATTCCCTGTTTACCGCCCTTTTCTGGGCATCCTGACATCCTTTCCAATCTTTATCACGATTCTCTGATTTATACATCTGGGTCATCCAGTAGACATCATGTATACTCTTTTCCAACGATTTCTCAACAAAATCGATAATCTCACTGAAAAATTCACTTAGCTGTTTTTTCTTCAGGGCATTTCCGGCCATATCCAATACCGCAGGCAGATGATGAAGGCAGATGCTTTTTGATTTCAAAAATGCAGTCCTGAATTCTTCATCATTACCCCAAAGATGCACAAATGTATACGTATATCTGTTTAATGTTGTTTGCATGCTTTCACAGATCAGGCATCCTTTCTCCCTTTCAAGTAGTACTTTCCTTATTTCAACGATGTGTTTTCCTGTTTTACCAGGTGATTTTTCATTTTTCAGCTTGTCCAGGTACGGTTTCAGTTTATCCCTGGTTTCCAGTAGATGGGTATGAGTGATAAGGCTCATAGGCTGAGGTTTTTCAGCATTCGCCAGATCAGAATAGTGTTCAGGGCAAAATCCGACAGAATTTACCTTCACACGTGTTTCAGGGTTCATGACAGAACTTCCCAGATAGTATTCAATATACCGTTTTTTAGCATTTTTCATAAGATAACAGAACAGGCACTCAGTCTTCTTATGAAGAGCGTCCCAAACAGGTATTGTCTCAAGTTTATATTTCATGCATACATCTCCTGATGCAATATGTTAACGGTAAAAAGGGTTCTAGTCAAAGAAAATAACATCGCAACCCTGCCTAAACATGCTATACTCGGGATCATGAAAAATTATTACACCATGACCACTAACCAAACTATAAACGACCTTGGGACAGACCGCACTACAGGGTTATCGCAGGCAGAAACTCAAAAAAGAACGGACCAGTTCGGGTTAAATACCCTTAAAAAGAAAAAATCACATGGATTATTGTATAAAATTGCTGCTCAATTCACGGATTTCCTGATTGTCATACTTATCGCTGCTGCCGCAGTCTCTATATTTGCCGGTGAAATCATTGACGGAATTATCATTATGGCAATAGTCCTTCTAAACGGCACATTAGGCTTCATCCAGGAATATAGGGCAGATAAGGCTTTAGAAACATTGAAAAAAATGGCCTCCCCATTTGCGACTGTTATTCGGAATGGAAATACAGAGCAAATAAAATCTGATACTCTAGTACCGGGTGATATTGTCATACTCGATACTGGATCATCAGTACCAGCTGATCTTCGCTTAATTGAGACAATAAATCTGCACATTCAGGAATCAGCCCTGACCGGAGAATCAACCCCCGTAGAAAAAAATTCCTCACTTAAACTTGATGATCAGACAGGAGTGGCTGACCGGAAAAACTGTGCATTTCTGGGAACACTGGTTACCTATGGAAGAGGTGCAGGCGTTGTCACGGGAACAGGGATGAATACGGAAATCGGAAAAATAGCAGATATGCTGTCCGAGACACCAGATGAGCCGACTCCTCTCCAGAAAAAACTCTCGTCATTAGGAAAACTTCTTGGTATTTTGTGCCTGGCTGTTTGTTTTGTGATAGCAATTATGGGAATTGTTCGTGGAGAGGATCTTTTTGAAGTTTTCATGACTGCTGTAAGCCTCGCTGTTGCAGCTATCCCGGAGGGGCTTCCCGCGGTCGTTACCGTTATTCTTGCCCTGGGTATGCAGCAGATGGTAAAAAGAAACGCCATAATCAAACGCCTGGGTGCGGTTGAAACTCTTGGTGGAACAACGGTGATATGTTCCGATAAAACCGGCACATTAACCCGAAATGAAATGACAGTCACAAAAATCTATATAGATAACCACTATATATCTGTCTCAGGAAATGGTTACGATCCGGATGGAGAATTCATTATGGAAGATCAACCGGGATCTCCGTACAAATCACTTACACTAAAAAAGCTTATTACAGCAAGTGTGCTCTGCAATGATGCTTATTATAACCCTGAAGAAAAATCAATAACCGGCGACCCTACTGAGGGATGCCTTACAGTTCTGGGGCATAAGTTTGGTATATCACACAGTACTGTCACAAAGCTGTATCCAAGAATTGCTGAGCTGCCCTTTGACTCTGAGAGGAAACTGATGTCCACACTGCACAGTAATGAAGGTCAAATGGTGCTCTACACTAAAGGAGCACCTGACATGCTCCTTCCCCGCTGTACTCATATTGAGATAGATGGGAAAGTATACCCCCTAACTGATTCCGAAAAAAAAAGTTTGTCTGACATTCAGGAAACACTCTCCGCAGAAGCTTTAAGAGTGCTGGGAATAGCTTATACAAATCATGAAAGCACTAAAAAGGTTGTTTCACCGGAAGATGAGCAGGGGCTTGTCTTCCTTGGTTTTACCGGGGCAATTGACCCACCGCGCGATGAGGTAAAAAAATCCATAGAAATATGCAGGAAAGCCGGAATCCGTATAGTAATGATAACGGGTGATCACAAACTAACCGCTTCTGCTATAGGTAAAAAACTGGGAATAATAACCTCTGATTGTATGGCATTGAGCGGGAATGAGCTTGATAAGCTTGATGATAAAGAACTGCTGGAAAAAATACCAACTATCGGGATTTTTGCACGTGTCTCACCCAGCCATAAAGTACGAATTATTAACACACTGAGAAAGCATGGGGAGATAACTGCGATGACAGGTGACGGGGTTAACGATGCCCCGGCACTTAAACAGGCAGATATTGGAATAGCCATGGGCATAACAGGGACTGATGCCGCAAAAGAAGCGGCGGATATGATACTTACAGATGATAATTTCTCCAGTATTGTCTCTGCTGTTGAACAGGGAAGGATCATCTACAGTAATATCAGGAAATTCGTCGGATTTCTTCTCTCCTGCAATATAGGGGAAATAATTTTGATCTTTTTTTCCATGCTGGCAGGTTGGCCCATTCCGCTTCTCCCTATTCACCTTCTATGGGTTAACGTTATGACCGATTCCTTCCCGGCGTTTGCTCTGGGGCTTGAGAAAGGAGATGCACATATCATGCTTGAACAGCCGCGTGCACCATCATCACCCATAATCGATAAAAGAATGGCTCTCTCAATCTCAATCCAGAGTATTGCACTGGCTGCATCCTGCCTAATTGCCTTCCAGACAGCTCTGGCAGGTTCAGGAAGCATCGAAACAGCAAGAACGGTATGTTTTACGGTCCTGATCATTGGAGAATTGCTGAGAGCCTATTCTGCTCGTTCTGAAACCAGGGGAGTCTTTAAAATCGGGGTATTCGGTAATAAATTCCTTAACGTATCAATTATGATCGGAGTTGTACTGCTTTCATGCATGCTGCTCATTCCGGGGATCAGGGATATTTTCAAGCTAACACAGCTCAATATGTCATATATCCTGATATCAGCAGCGTTTGGTGTTATTCCATTTATTTCCGGAGAGGCAGCAAAACTGTTTTCTAAACGTCGTTAAACAACAATTGAGAATCAAAATTCAATCCCTTTTTGGGCTCGTATTTTCTGTTTTTCAAAATGATGCTGTATATTTTGTATTCTTGCAGCTGAATCTGCAGCGTCCAGCAACCCGTCAGGAGCATTTCTGCCAGTGATAACAATATGAGGAGCATCCGGGGGCAGCGCCTGCAGATAGGCAACCACTTCATCAAGTTCAAGCCATTTCTCTACCAGAGGATATGTAAACTCATCCAGTACAATAAGATCAAATTGACCGGATTCAATCCATTCCCGGGCACGGCACCAGCCTGTTTTTACTTCCTTAATTGTCGGTTCTGGATTCTTCATTTTCCATGTAAATCCGCATCCATAATTCTCCCAGGGGATATTTAGAGATTTAGCCATTTTATATTCACCCCACTTTTCAGGATTTTTTTTTATAAACTGCAGAACCCCACAGCGAAAATCGTGCCCCTTTGCCCTGAACATAAGACCTAAAGCGACCGTTGTTTTTCCTTTTCCATTTCCTGTATATACAATCGTTAATCTTTTTCTCATAGGCAAAGCATAGCATTTTGAAGAAACGTGAACAAGATTATTATTAACAGAGGATTTCTCAATTTCTGTAGACAGAAAAAACCAAAATACTTATACTTCCCAGCATGAAAATCAATAAAATAGATTCTGCTTCAGCAATAACCTTTATGGTTTATGCCGCAACCGCTGTGTTAACCCCTATATGCTTACTTAAAATGTCTGATGAATTGAGTTTTACCCTCTCAGGCGGGGGTGCCATTGAAGCCGGCAGGACATTTTTACTGCTGATAACTCTTTTTATCAGCGGAAAAGCTGCTTCAAAACTTGGAAAAGGGCGGACTATAGCACTAGGGTTGATAGTTACTTCAGCTTCATTGATTTTTGCAGGTTTTTCACAGACTTACTGGGGCGTCATGTCACTGATATTCATAATAGGGTTTGGTACAGGTTTTGCTGAGGCGCTCATAAACCCGCTTGTTCATGATAATCACCCGAAAGACTCAAGCAAATACTTAAATATCATCAATGCTTTTTTCTCCCTCGGGGTGGTTGCGGCAGTCCTGATAAGTGGACTTCTGCTAACAATCGGAGTCTCCTGGCGTATACTCTTTATTGGACTCGGGATAATCACTCTTATTCCAGCTTTAATGCTTCTTACAACTTATAAAAAAGATTTAAAAGAATCCGGACAGGAAACTTCACTGCACCATTGGGTAAACTGCCTGAGACGGCCGGCATTCTGGCTGCTGGCTGCTGCAATATTCTTCGGTGCAGCTTGTGAAGCAGCTTTTATATTCTGGAGTGCCAGTTACATTCAGCTGCATTTTAAGGCATTGCCGTCAGCTGCGGGAATTGGAACTGCTTTGTTTGCGGGAGCCATGTTTACCGGACGCCTGATTACCGCGAAAATCACGCGGGGTCATCATTATGATCGGCTACTTATGCTTGTCGCATCGCTATGCGGTATCGGGGTGAGCTTTGCAGCGTATACTGCTGATTCCCTATATCTCTTCTATTTTCTACTCTTTGCTGCAGGAATCGTTGTTGCACCGTACTGGCCGACAATCCAGGCTATCTCAACAAAATATGTGGATGGAGATCCAACCCTTCTTTTCATTCTCCTCTCCTGTGCAGGCATTCCCGGTATTGGCGGGGCGTCATTGCTCATGGGAGTAATTGGCGATAACTATGGACTGCAAAGTTCTTTTCTGCTAATCCCGGTATTCTTTATCCTTCTCTCAATAGTCCTTTTTATTCTCCGATGGTTCAGCAGCCAGGCCGGGAATTCATAACAATATTACTCTTTATTATGCTGCATAACATACGCATGCACACCCTCAGCCGCTTTGCGGCCATGGTCTATCGCCCTTACAACCAAAGAAGCACCTGTAACGGTGTCACCGGCAGCAAATACTCCATTTACTGAAGTGAGATAGTTTTCATCAACCTGAATATTGCCAACCGTATCCTGGGCAAGTCCAAAGTCTTTTACCAGTTTTGATTCCTTGAAAGGGATAAACCCCATACTTAACAGCACAAGATCAGCATTCAGGAGAAAATCAGAGCCGGGAATTTCTGTAAACCCCTTCTGTCCCCATTCAAGTTTTGCGCACCCGATCTTCTTAACACTCCCTGAATCACCATAGAATTTCTTTGTCAGGATGCTCCATAACCGATCACAACCTTCCTGGTGAGCTGCTTCCAGGTGTGAGCTGGTAGTCCGGAAAATAATCGGCCATTCCGGCCAGGGGTTTGATACCTCCCTCTCCTCCGGCGGGGCGGGAAGCAGTTCTATCTGGATAACAGATTTACATCCTCTCCTGATTGATGTTCCAACACAGTCTGCACCAGTATCACCACCCCCAATAACTATTACGTGCTTATTTTTCGGATCTATCAACTCCTCTGCCGGAATAGTATCTCCGAGAAGTATTTTAGTTTGCTGAGCAAGCATCTCCATAGCAAAATATATACCTTCCAATTTTCTGCCTGGTATATCTATATCTCTTGGCTTCTGTGTTCCGGTTGCAATCAGGACTGCATCAAAATTTTTTCTGATATATTTTGCTGATAAATCCATGCCTACTTCAACTTCAATCTCAAAATTAACCCCTTCCTGCTCCATTTGTGTAATTCGACGGTCTATCAACCATTTCTCAAGCTTATAGTTCGGTATTCCGTAGCGGAGAATGCCCCCAATTCTGTTTGCTTTTTCCAGTACTACTACATTATGTCCTTTCCGTGCAAGCTGCTGGGCAGCAGCCAATCCTGTTGGGCCTGAACCAATCACCGCTATTCTTTTCCCTGTTTTGCCAGGGGCAGGTTCCGGAACTATCCATCCCTCATCCCAGCCCTTTTCAGCAATTTTTAATTCTATATATCTGCAGGCAGTAGCTGCCTCATCAAGAGCCAAGGTGCAGGATGCCTCGCACAATGCGGGGCACACCAATCCGGTGAATTCAGGAAAGTTATTCGTTGAGTGCATAAGATCAAGTGCTTCCTTCCAGTCCCCGCGATATACAGCATCTGAGTAGTCCGGAACAAGATTTCCCAGCGGACAGCCGTACGAGTGACAAAAGGGAACACCGCAATCCATGCAGCGTGCAGCCTGCTCCCTGAGCTGCTCATCTGTTAATGAGACTTCTATCTCTTTAAAATCCTGAATACGGTCCTCAACAGGACGGTAATCAGGGGTCTTTCTCCCATATTCCATAAATCCGGTCGGTTTAGCCATCATAGACCTCCTCGGTTGCTGACAGTGTTTCACCGTCCCTGTTTTCATTCATTTTCATCCGCTCAAGAACCTTCCGGTAATCAATAGGTATAACTTTAACAAACAATGGAAGCTGAGCTTCCCAATCCTCAAGAATAGCTGCCGCAATCCGGCTTTTTGTCAGATGATAATGTTTCTCAATAAATTCCCTCAGAACGATCTTATCATCTTTATTCCAGACACTTTCAAGATCAACCATATCAAGGTTACAGCGGGTATCAAAAAGTTCTGTTGGATCATACACATAGGCAATTCCACCACTCATTCCCGCAGCGAAATTCTTGCCGGTAGATCCGATTATGACCACTGTTCCCCCGGTCATATATTCGCATCCATGATCACCAACACCTTCAACTACGGCTGTAGCACCACTGTTCCTTACTGCAAACCGCTCGCCGGCTCTTCCATTTATAAATATCTCACCTGCTGTTGCACCATAAAGTACAACATTACCGCAAATAATATTTCGTTCAGGTCGAAATCCTGCGTTTGATGGTGGTACAATAGTAATTCTGCCGCCGCTCATACCTTTTGCGACATAATCGTTAGAATCTCCTTCCAGATGTATTGTTATCCCCGGGACGAGAAATGCACCAAAACTTTGCCCCGCAGTACCCTTTAAATCCAGCTTGATAGTATCATCAGGAAGTCCTTCAGGTCCGAATCGTTTAATGATTTCACCGCTCAATGCCGCCCCGATCGTTCTATTAATACTCCTAATAGGAAGTGTAACTTTAATAGGAACCGGATCTGTCCAGAATCGCTTGAGCCTGAATTCAAGTTTTTTATCAAACTCAGTTTTAATGACCCCTTTAGCAGTCGGCATATGATGCAGAGGTTTTCCCTCTGTTATGTGGTTTGTGTTAAGTATTTTTTCCAGGTTGATGTTATTTGCTTTCCAGTGTTTGATTGCCGGCTCAAAATCAAGCCTGTCAACACGGCCAACCATCTCTTCAACTGTCCGGAACCCCAAATCCGCCATTTTCTCACGGAATTCCTGAGCAAGGAAGCGTAAAAACCTGACTACATATTCTGCCCGGCCCTTAAACTTTTTCCGTAATTCAGGATCCTGTGTAGCAACACCAACTGGACAGGTGTTCAGATGACATTTTCGCATCATTACACACCCGAGGGTTATAAGTATTGAGGTGCCAAACCCAAATTCCTCAGCACCCAGCATTGCTGCTATCGCAAGATCTTTTCCGGTTTTCAAATGCCCGTCAACCTGGACAATAATTTTGTCCCTTAGATTATTCAGGACCAGGGATTGTTGTGTTTCAGCAAGCCCCAGCTCCCAGGGAAGTCCTGCATGTTTAATAGCAGTAAGCGGAGATGCCCCGGTTCCGCCATTTTGCCCGGAAATCAGGACTCTGTCCGCTTTTGCCTTAGCAACGCCGGAAGCGATTGTCCCTACACCAGCCTCAGAGACTAATTTAACTGAGACTTCGGCTTTCTGGTTAACTGTCTTTAAATCAGTTATTAATTGTGCTAAATCCTCAATTGAGTAAATATCATGATGCGGAGGCGGGGAAATGAGGGTAACCCCGGGTGTCGTATGACGGATCTTTGCAATATATTCTGAGACTTTATGTCCCGGAAGCTGCCCTCCTTCTCCCGGCTTTGCTCCCTGAGCCATCTTAATCTGAATTTCATCAGCACTCATAAGGTATTCTGTAGTAACACCAAATCTACCGGAAGCTACCTGCTTGATTCTTGATTTTTTTGAGTCTCCATTGTCAAGCACCTGGTAACGTTCCGGGTCTTCACCGCCCTCACCACTATTGCTCTTTGCCCCAATCCTGTTCATAGCAACGGCAACTGTCTCATGTGCTTCCCTGCTTATTGAGCCGATAGACATTGCTGCTGAAACAAATCTTTGGGTAATACACTCTATAGATTCAACTTCATCAATCGGGATAGCTTGACCAGTTTTAAACTTGATCAATCCTCTCAGGTCACCATTATCACGATAATACCCATTCATAAGGGTCGTAAATTCCTGGAACACGCTGTAATCATCTGATCTTGTTGCATGCTGGAGTTTATAGATGCTTTCAGGCGTCCAGTAGTGTTTCTCACTGTTTCGGCGATATCTGTATGCCCCGCCAGGTTCAAGAAGTTTTGGCTGGATATGGTCAGCGGGATAAGCCTTTTGCAGGCGCATTGCCGATTCAATACTAATTTCCCGCAATCCAATCCCGCCTATCCGGGATACAGTTCCTGAGAAATACTTATCAATAATATCATTATTTAGGCCGACAGCCTCAAAAATCTGCGTCCCGAAGAAACTATGAAGTGTTGATATTCCCATTCGACTAAAAGTTTTCAAAAGACCTTTCTTAATCGCATTCACATAGTTATCTGAAGCAGATTCCGGAGTCAGCGCAGCATCTAAAGGAAGCGCATCTTCTAATAGAAGCTGTTTAAGTTTGCCTGATTCTGCAAGGTTCCTTACTGTTGAGAACGCAATATAGGGACAAATTGCATCTACCCCGAATGCTACCAGGAGTGCAAAGTGAAACACTTCTCTCGCCTCACCAGTTTCAACAATAATACCAATTTTTCCTCTAATCCCTTTCTTTATCATGTGATGGTGTAGACCGGAAGCAGCAAGCAGGGAGGGAATCGGTGCCGTATTCTCATCAATATTCTTGTCAGTCAGGATCAGCAGGGATATTCCTTCATCAGCAAGCATCTCAGCTCTTGTAAATATATCCTGCAGAGCTTTTTCAAGGTTTTTTCCGATGTCATCGGGGGTAAATGTGATATCGATATCAGCAGTTCGTAAATCAGGATGATTGTTACTCCGAAGACGAACCATATCACGAATACTCAGAATCGGGTGACTAAGCTTTAGACTTCGAAAATGTATCTGGTCGATATCCAGTGGATTGCTCTCATTCTCTATATAACTTTCAAGTGACATTACAAGTTGTTCGCGAAGCGGGTCTATGGGAGGATTTGTAACTTGAGCAAAGAGTTGTTTGAAATAATTGAACAGAAGCTGCGGTTTTTCCGAGAGGATGGCCAGGCCGGCATCATTACCCATCGACCCGATTGCCTCCTGCCCCTGCTTTGCCATGGGAATCATCAATGTTTTCAAATCTTCACTGGTATACCCAAAGGCCGTTTGTTTCAGGAGAAGTTCTTGCTCATCCATCTTCGGGACACCTGAAGGCATGAATAATCCCCTAAGCTCAATTCCCCGATCTTTTACCCATCTGCGATATGGGAATTGGCGTGATATTTTTGCCTTAATCTCATTATCGGGTACTATTCTATGCTGTAATAGATCTACGAGGAACATTTTTCCAGGTTGAAGACGTCCTTTGCTCTGAATGGTTTCCGGCGGCAGATCAATTACTCCCGACTCCGAAGCAAGGATTATCAATCCTTCTTTGGTAATAGTATATCGCGCCGGTCTCAATCCGTTTCTGTCCAGTGTGGCACCAATATATCTCCCATTTGTGAAGACAACTGCCGCCGGTCCGTCCCAGGGTTCCATTAATGTTGAATGATATTCATAAAACGCCCTTTTATCAGCGCTCATTTGGATATCAGGGGAATATGCCTCCGGTATCATCATCATCATGACGTGCGGTATGGTACGGCCTGCCATAGTAAAAAGTTCAAGAACATTATCAAATATCGCTGAATCACTGCCTGTATCATCAATAATAGGACAAATTTCCCTTAATTCTTCTCCAATTACTTTTGAGGACATAAACCCTTCCCGGGCATTTTGCCTGTTAATATTCCCACGTACCGTATTTATTTCCCCATTATGAGCCATATACCTGAATGGTTGTGCAAGACGCCACTCAGGCAGAGTATTTGTACTGAATCTGGAGTGAACGATTGAAAATGAACTCGTGAAGAACTCACTATTCAGGTCAGGAAAATACTCAGGTACCTGAACCCCGGTCAGGAGTCCTTTATAGACTATAAGTTTCGTGGAAAGACTGCAGATATAGAACTGACTAAGGTCATTTTCCTTGATTTGTAAAACTTTTTTTTCTATTGATCTGCGAATTATATAAAGTTTTCTCTGAAAATCAGCTTCATCCAATGATTTACAGGTAATAAAGACCTGTTCAATGTTCGGTTCGGTGGAAATAGCCAATTCTCCTAATCGGGAGTTGTCAACCGGGACTTTGCGCCACCCGGAAATTTTCGCACCATATCGGGTAACAATATCAGAAACAATATGTTTGCAGAGAAGTGCGGCTTTCCCATCGGTGGGAAGAAAAAGCATTCCCACTGCATATTTACCATATTCAGGCAATTTCAGTTTTTTACACTCTCTTTTAAAAAAACCATCAGGAATCTGAATCATAATCCCTGCCCCGTCACCGGTTAAGGAATCTCCGCCAACTGCACCTCTGTGTTGTAGGTTCTGGAGAATAGTAATACCTTCACATACAATAGAATGCCGAGCCTCCCCATCAAGATGAGCGATAAATCCTACTCCGCAGCTGTCATGTTCAAACCACGGTTCGTAGAGTCCACTAGCCGGGAGTGCGCCGGCAGCATTTCTTCTGACTCCGGATCTTGATAAATCGATAGCACTCTGCATAGTTACTCCTTATTATTGTATATTTATACATAACTCAACATGATATGAGAAATAAAGTGTATGGTCAAGGAGCGATTATAGTGTGTAATGTTTGTTTAAAATGTGATTCTATTAATTATTTATGTTTTCCTAAGTTTCTTTGCTAATAAATACTATATGTATAAAAATACAAGAAAGAACTCGCAATTCTCTATAGTAAAAAATAGTTATTAAAAATCCAGGGTATGCAGACACCAGTTGACAGGATATTTACTGACGTATTTGATTTATCGCTTCATTGTACTCCAGAAGCTCATATTCAAGTTTCACAACTTTATCAAAGGCATCTGGATTCCCTGTCTGATATGCAACATCCTGCATTAAACTGACCGCCTGCTGCAGTTGTCCCAATACTTCATACAGTACAGCAGCATTATAACCTGCAGCATAATTTCCGCTGGAGTGCCATATCTCAAGATAGAGAGACAAAGCTTTGTTATAATTTTTCTCTTTTACTAATTGATCTGCCGTCTCCATTAATATGCTTTGCGTAGTATCTTTTTCCAGGTATCGATACTCCCTTTCAATATGCGGAGCAAGTTGATAGCGGATTCTTGATGATATTTCGGCAATAATTGGTACATAGAGATCATAAAGTTTAGGAGGCCTAAAAGTTTCACTATCTTCAATGGGTGTTAATAATTTTTTCTCACCCCTTAAATATCTGGCAGCAATTATCTGGTTTGTATGCAAGTCCAAAATACTATAACTGAATTCAAGTGTAACTTCCTGCAGGAATGACTCTGTTGTCTCTTTAACAAAAGTATCGGTTCCAGTTCCATCATCTACATATGTCTCAACCTCTATAACCTTTTCATTAAACCATAGATCCTCAATAGTACCGATCAGGCTGGCTGTGACATTAAAGTTGTTGATCAGCACATCGCTCCTGTAAGCCCCAGAAGCAGTCACACTTTTATACGGCCTAAGCTGGGAGGGAGAAATTAATGTAAAATAGTCGGCCTTCTGCAGACTGTAGATAAGTTGGCGCTCAAATTTATCAGCAATTCTCTTCTCCATGAACAGTGTATAACCGGTAGTTGTATTAGTATCCCCTTCAAAAAAATTATTTAAATTAATATTGATTATCAACCTTACAAAAGAAAATTCATACGGTTCAATATCAAAAATTGCCAGATGAGAATATTCCGACATGTTTATCTCTGCCGGTTTAACCACGTTAAATGCTATTCTGGTTGCACATCCACTAAAAATCACTAATACCATGCATATCGCGGCAGCCGCAACTGCTTTTCGTCTCATATTTTCAACCTCTTATGTAAAAAACCAATAATATATCTAACAGTTACCAAGATTCATACAAATTTCAAGAAATTGTATTCAGGATCTTTTCTGAGTTATACAACCTTGAAGTACTATAAACCAAAAGGGCTATAAGCACAGTATCAGATACAATTAACATTACAAGCTGCAACATAGTACTGTTACTGATAATTGCCCCTTTAAGCATAAACACTGTGTTCAGGAAAGGAATCAGAAAAAGCAGCTGATTTGAAGAAGGATCCATGTTCATGGTTAAAACGCCAAGAATAATAACAATGAAATAGATCGGAAGAATATAGGTAGACGCTTCTTTTGCTGTTTTTGCCAGACTACCGAGTAAAATTATTATAGATGCAGCTATGGTACTCGTCATTACCAGTGTTATGAGAATCACCAACAGTGATCCGAAGGAGAACCCGGACAAATTCACACTTTCCCCAAACATACCGCCGCTTATCTTGATAGCCAGAATAAAACCACAAAAAGTCATGCAGCTTGAGACAACACCCACAGTTACTGCATAAAGAATTTTCCCGATCGCTATAGATGTCCGAGACACCTGGTTTACCAGGATAACTGCCAGGCTTCCCCGCTCCTTTTCCCCTGCCGTTGCATCTATACCTACTGCCATTGCCCCGGCAAATACATATATCAAAATCATGTAAGGTACCATAACCAACAAAAACTCTGCCCCCTGGGCTTCTTCAGGGGCAGTGTCTAATTTAAAAACTGAGATAGTATAAATCGACTGAAGGTCAATCCCATAATCGTCAAGATAGGAATCGGCCAGATATGCAGAATATTCCACAAGTGCGGAACTTATCATCGATGCCGCAAAGGATGATTTTTTGGACGTTGAATTAAAATGTATGATTGCTTTCGCCGTATCACCTGGTATATATCCCTCAGGGAACTCAACAACAAGTACATCATCACCTGGCTCCTTTGTCAGAGTAAAATTCAGTTTTCCAGAAAGGATATCAAGAAATTCCGGGGCCTCATTATGCATAATCATTACTGGATAAATGGTATCCTCTGCAGAAGAACGCTGTTTTCTTTCAACAAAACTCATACCGGTAAAAATAATCGGCATCAGGAGAAATGGTACAAGCAGTGTAGCAATAAGTGTTCTTCTGTCTTTTAATATATTTTTCAGCTCTTTTCTAAGGATAATTAGTGCGTCCTTTATCATATTATTAACCCTCTTTCCTTTGCCAGGGCGAAAAAAACATCTTCAAGGGAAGAAGATTCATAAGTTGTAAGAATTTCATCTTTGGTGCCGTTCATTATAAGCTCACCCTCCAGGATGATCCCTATCTTTGTACAAAGTTTTTCTGCTTCAGAAAGTACATGCGTTGACAGCAGAACCGTTTTACCCCGTTTGCTGGCATCATGGAGAAAATCTACCACAACTTTAACGGCCAGGACATCCAGACTGCTTGTCGGTTCGTCAAAAATAATAATTTCCGGATCATGCACTATACTTACAGCAATAGAGGTTTTCTGTTTCATTCCGGCTGAGAGTTTCGCAA
Organism: Spirochaetales bacterium; assembly: GCA_023139255.1. GTDB lineage: Bacteria > Spirochaetota > Spirochaetia > JABMQR01 > JABMQR01 > JABMQR01. The sequence goes on along the minus strand of JAGLNY010000151.1, from coordinate 1,046 downwards.
TAGATCTGTCAAGGAATTCATTCATATCCAGATATTCAGAAAGTTCTTCTATTCTTCTTTTTGACATCTCTTTCGGGATGTGGTTCAAGTCGGCAAAAAATTTCAGCATCTCCCGCGGTGAAAGATTCCCGGAAAGCTTCATATCACCTGTCAGCAGGCCAACCTTATCCCTGATCTTACGATCCTCTACTCCTGCATTCAGGCCATCTACCCACACTTCCCCGCTATCTGCCTTAAGAAGAGTTGCAATTATTCTCAAGGTTGTGGTTTTCCCGGCACCATTTGGTCCGAGCAGGCCATATATCTCACCTGGTTCTGCTGTGAAGGAGATATCCTTCAGAACATGCTTCATTCCCTTTCTTGTCTTAAATGATTTATTTACATTTATTAATTCAACCATTGTACCTTACCTACTTTTTTGTATAGAAGGGGACATATTTTTCAGCTATCCTGAAAGCTTCCACCATACTGATCTCAGAAGCCGTCCCGGTTCCGGCAATGTCAAAAGCAGTTCCATGATCGACGGAGGTTCTCAGGAACGGAAGTTCTAAAGTTACAGATACCGTCCTTTCAAAATCCAGGGTTTTTGCTGCAATATGTCCCTGATCATGATATAAGGAGAGTACTGCACTGTATCTACCTGTTTTTGCCTGATGAAAAACTGAATCCGCTCCTATCGGGCCTTCTACGGAATATCCATTTGCCGCTGCCCGCTCAACTGCAGGCCTTACTGCTGTCTCTTCCTCATCCCCAAATAACCCGTGTTCACCGCTGTGGGGGTTCAGCCCTGCAACAGCAAGAGGTTTTTCAGACTTATCCCCTAATACATGCAGTGCTTTAATGCATTTCTCTATATGTTCATAAACTGTATCTTCAGTAACCAGATCACAAGCTTTCCTGAGAGATACATGTCTGCTGAGAAAGAAAATTCTCATTCCAAGGGTCTCAAACATTGTCAACGGATTTTCAACCCGTGCCAGATCCCCCAGTATTTCGGTATGCCCAATAAAAGGCACTTTAGCAGCCTGAAGAGATTCTTTGTTTAT
>JAGLNY010000150.1 GCA_023139255.1 Spirochaetales bacterium | reverse complement strand
AATTATGAAAAGTGTAGAGTTATGTAAGGTAAACCAAGCTAATCATTTAAGAACATGGTTAAATAAGTTGATTCACCTTACATAATGTTTTACTTACAGAAATTAGAAAGCCAATTAATCAAGTTCTCGTCCTTTTCCCAGGATGGAACAATCTCCTGGCTTTGGACGGGATAAGCATTTTCAATGGCTTTACGTTTTTCCTCAGAATCAATTTTCGCATAGATTTCTGTTGTGGTTACCGAAGAATGGCCGAGAAAATCTCTAATATAAATTAAAGGGACCCCACTTCTTAATAAATGAACAGCTTTACTATGCCTTAAACTGTGCGGTGAAATTTTTCCAGGTATTAAGTGAGACAATCCTTGTATTTTCATACCTTGAATATGCTTTTGTAAAATCCCTGAGACTCCCACTCGTGTCAATTTAGAGTGTCGATTATTCTGAAATAGAGGGGAGTCAAGATTGCAATGTGATCTCCACTTTAAGTCATGAATATAATTTGAGAGAATATTCGCGGTTTTACTAGTGATAGGGATTATTCTGTATTTTCGTCCCTTCCCCAAAATCTTAACCACTGCCGGACTATCAAGTCGCAAGTCACCAATGGTGAGGTCAATCAATTCTTGAACCCGTAGAGCACAGTCATACATTAAGACCAGCAATGCGTGGTCCCTGCAACCTCGCCAGGTTCGTGTATCTGTTTGTAAGAGTAGTGCATGTATCCCCTCGGGCGATAAGAAATTCATTACTCTCCCTCTGGTTCGTTTCATTGGAATAGCAGCTATTTGCTGGCATTGGAACAAATACTCTGGATTCTCGGAAGCAACAAAATGAGCAAAAGATTTTAATGCAGCCAGACGTTGGTTTCTTGTTGAATTACTGCACTTTCTTGACTCTTCCAACCAGTTGAGAAAGGCAATGACATGTTGTCTCTCCATGTCATTGAGTTGAATTGATGCTAAATTCAATTTCCGTTCTTCAGTGCAAAAGACAAGAAACAGCTTAAAACAGTCTCGGTATGATGAAATAGTATTGTGACTCAGATTCCTTTGTCCCGGGAGGTATTTTGCTAGGAACGTGGTTAACAACAATGAAAATTCATTTGTTATCACTTTGCACCTCCGGGATTATCCATGAGTAATAATGATTTACCTTTGCAAGCAATTCAGGAAACATCTGTGTTGTAAGCCTTAGGTAGTGCTCTGATGATTTTAATCCTGAATGCCCCATATAAATCGCTAGATACGGTAAACAGGTAGTTAAATTCTTACCTTCCCGTACCCATTTATTAATAGCTCTCACCGCATACGTGTGTCGTAGATCATGAAGTCGTGGTCCCTTACCTCTGCCTTGGTGGGAAATTCCTACTTGCCATAAAATTCTTCTAAAGAAGTGGTAATAAGTTCCAGAACTATATTGATTACCTTCAGGATTTGGGAATAATAGATCTGAATCTGTGAAAACCCGTAATCCTTGGGTCACAAGGATGTATTCATTGATTCTTATTGCAATCGAGTCAGCAATAGGTATGATTCGTTCAACCCTGTTTTTTGTCTTTCTCAGAAGAATTGTTTGTCTTTCATGATCATAATCATCTTTTTCAATAGCTAAAGACTCGGAAATTCTCAAGCCGCAGCCTATCAGCAACCGAAAGACTACGGGAAACTCTAGATGATAGAAGACCCATTGACTACTCTGACAATACTGATCAATGGCTTCCAGAATAGCTTCGAGCTGCCTTTCAGAAAAAATATAAGGAACATAATTGTAGTCAGAAGTAGGAGCGTATTTTACCGGAATAACAACAGCCTTGTATTGCTGCCTAATCATATAATTGCTTAATCCACGAAGGACAGAAATTCTTCCGGCGCGGTTGTTATCATTCTCCCACGATGTTTTTTCTGCCCATTTTTTGAATAATTCTTTACTGAGCACCGGTCGGCCATGATCAATCTCCTGTTGCAGATTTATTATTCTTCGGAGTGTTCGTTCTTCATGAATAAATTGCTTCCCTATCGCTCGTTTCTCGGAAATATAGTTATGTACGATTGATTCAAAAGTTATTTCACTCATACAGCACCTCGTCAGGGTCTAGTACGCAATCTTTCAATCGTATAAGATCGGTATGAAGATATATCTCGGTAGACTTTGTGGTTGAATGACCAAGGACTGAAGAAATAACGGGTAGAGATACATCTTGGGAGAGCATTACGCTCGCAAGGGTATGTCGAAGGGCATGCAGGCCCTTTGACATTTTTCTTGGTATTGTGATGCCAGCAGCTCTTACCCGCTTCACCAATATCGCATTCAATGCTCCAGATCTCACGCCAAATGGTCTATATGGTGCATAGCTGGTTAAAAATACATATTCACTATTGATTTCGGGTCGACTATTCTTCAAATAATCAGCAAGAGCCCAACCTACATCATGGAGAAGAGGAAGTAAAATAGGGTTCCCCGTTTTTTGTTGCACAATAGAAATAGTTTTTTCTTCCCAGTTAAGAGAAGTCAACTGCAAGCTACGCACATCTAAGGATCGTAATCCATATCTTGCTATCATAAGAAGTATTGCATAATCTCGCTTTCCAACAGGATTCTCTCGATCAATAGATACTAATAGCTTCTGGATATCTTCTGTTTTCCATACTGGGGGTAATTTGAATTTACGATTTCCTTTCACCATAGGAATTCTCAAGGTTAGATCTTTCTTAATAAGTGTTTCTATAAATAGCTGGCGAAAGAAACATCGCATGACAGACAATATGGCTGCAACAGTTCTACTTTCAAGCTCTATCTGGGTTTTCACAAAATCTGAAATAGTTCTTGCATTTATATCTTCCAGATTTGTTATGCCTTGAGATTCAAAATAGAGCAGCATCCGTTTTATTCTGTGCAAACGGCTTAAAGTCCCGCTTTCTGAATAGCCATTAACTTCACAGAAAGTCTTGAAATGATCGTATCCGGTTTGGAACGATGGGCATAAAGGGAGTCTTGCAAATTTCCCTTGTTTCTTTAGCGGTACATGTTCATGCAATTGCCATTCTGTAAGACATTGCATCGCTCGAATAGGCATAGTGTAGTTATACTCGTCTGTTTTTGTACGGGGAGAACTTCCTGATTTGATTTGGCCGATATCTATCCCGCAACTTTCAACTAACCATTTATCACAGAACTCGATCGTATGCTCCTGAACATTCTTGCTCTCAGCAAATCGAATATATTTCCGATACACTGTTTTATACATTCCAATTGTCTGTTTGGCATACTGTAATCTTGTGAGTTCTGCAATTACTGAATCAACCAGCTTTTTAATTGATGTTTCCATACATCCTCCTAAAATTGTGATGAGAGAATAGTATTATGGAAACTTAATGATTTGGAACTCTTTGTTTATTATAGAATTAATTTATTTACCTTACATAACTCTACACTTT
>JAGLNY010000015.1 GCA_023139255.1 Spirochaetales bacterium | reverse complement strand
TACACATGCTGCTGTGATAAAAACCTGGAGGGCAACTCCCCTTACCACAGCTTCGTTAACCCTTTCCGGGGGAGAAGTAATAGCTTTTATTCGTTTCATAAACTAAAATTGTATTCATCAGTAAAAATAGTCAACTAAAAGCTGCTATTAATATTTCTTAAATATTTGTATATTCAAATTGGAAAGGAGATTTAAATGTCTGTATTTGTTAACAGGACCCTGAACTTAAGAAAGATAAAGCTGATAGGATTTGATATGGATTACACCCTGGTTCCCTACTACACCAGGGAATTTGAGGAACTTACCCATACCCTCGCCCTAAAACGTCTGGTGGAGATCTATGGTTACCCCGAAACCCTGCTCTCCCAGAAGTTCGATTTTGAGCGGGCAATTGTCGGTCTGGTAGTAGATAAGCGAAATGGGAACCTGCTCCAGCTTAACCGCTACAACAAAGTCAAGTCATCATATCACGGTTTAAATGAGATCCCGTTTAGGGAACAAAACAATTTATACAGCAATATAGCTGTTGATCTCTCAGATAAGGACTTTCAGAGTCTGGACACTTCCTTCGCCATCGCCTACGGCGTACTTTTTTCACAGCTTGTTCAGCTGAAAGAGGACGGCGTACCGGTTCCGGACTATCGACAGCTTGATAGTGACATTATGAATACCATCGATGAACTTCATAAATATGGCTTTCTGAAAAGTATCCTGAAAAAAGATTTCGGGAAATATGTAATTAATGACCCAAAAACTGCGATGCTTCTTGAAAGATACAAAGATTACGGAAAAAAGCTCATGATCATAACAAACTCAGATTATGAGTATACCAGGGAGCTGCTTGATTTCGCCATTAATCCACATCTTAAAAAACATGCAAACTGGAGGGAAGTTTTTGATCTCGTAATTACATTAGCCGATAAACCGCGCTTTTTTGAGCGGGATAATCGTTTTCTGAAAGTCGATCCTGATTCAGGGCTGATGAGTAACTATACAGGTCCAATACAGGAAGGGATATACCAGGGAGGAAGTTACAAACGGCTTCAGGATGATATGGGGCTTGAAGGACAGGAAATTCTTTATATCGGTGACCATATTTACGGCGATGTAGTCTCAATAAAAAAGCAATGTGCCTGGAGAACAGCACTGGTTCTGGGTAACCTGGAGGATGAGATGGCCGGGTTGAGAAAATCACATAATGTCCAATGTGAGATTGATAACTTGATGATAAAAAAAGCTTCACTGGAACGTAAGATCAACCAGATGGATATCCTGCGGCATAAAAGAACACCAAAACACTATAAAACCATTGACTCCTATTTCCGGGAAATGGATCAGCTCAACGCAAAAATTTCTGAATTAATAGTGCAGTATAAAATATACTTTAATCCCTACTGGGGGGAAATTCTCAGAGCCGGGTCAGAGGAGAGCCTTTACGCAGAGCAGGTCGAGGAGTATGCCTGTATTTATATGACCCGGGTTTCAGATCTGTACGATTATTCTTCCAGAACCTATTTCAGACCGGGAAAACGTATAATGCCTCACGAACTTGCAGTTAAGAAAGAACTTGATGAAGATATCTTATTAAAATAAGTGAGATTCATGCTAAATTCGTAATTCAGGCTGTCCCGCAACTATGATTTGGCCTGAATACAAGGCAAAAATCGGCGAAAAAACGCAGTGTACTGCTGGTACATGAGTATTTTAAGCCGATTTTTAACGCAGCATTAAGGGTAAAGGATGTTGTCAGACAGCCTGAATTATTCCAGTTTCAGGAGCGTGAGAACCCTGTCAGATTCCTACACCATGGAGTTCACATAATGGACAAAATTGTTTTTGCCAGCTTTTTTTGCAGCAGTTAGGGCAGTATCTGCCAGCTCAGATATCTTTTCCAAAGGCATGTTGTCATCCTGATTGATAACAGCTGCTCCACCGGATATGGTAATAACACCATAAGATGAGTTCTTTACATGCTCTATCTGCAGTTCTTCAGTCAGCCGGATGATATTCTCCACTGGTCCAAGATAGTTATGATTTTTATCAACAGTATACATTACAAGAAACTCTTCACCGCCGGACCTGATAATCACATCATCAGGCCTGGTTAGGCAGGTGAGTAAAATTTTACCCACTTTTTTCAGAACTTCATCCCCTTTCATGTGACCGTAAGTATCGTTGTACAGTTTGAAATTATCGAGATCAAGCAGACAATATACAAGAACTTTTTCACTTTTACGTACACTTTCCAGATATTCATCAATCATTTGATTATAATGAAACTTACTTTTCAAACCAGTTAAAGAGTCTATAGTGTATGATTCCCGAGCTAGTGTCAGCATCTCCTCAGTATTTTTCAGTTCTCTGAGGTCAATATCCATACAGAACATTTCGCACTCATCATTCCCGGTTCGTATGAGTACATGCTGGGAGTAAACGGGCAGCATTGAACCGTCCTTGTGAAGAAGCCAGTGTTCATCTGCTTCTATAGGAACATCATCCTCTACCCAGTTGTTAATTGAAGTAATAACATCCTGACGCATAAACTCCGGAATTATCAGCTCTTCAAGCTTCTTACCGAGAGCTTCCCCGTTTGTATACCCGTATAATTCCTCACTGAACTTATTCCAATAGATAACTTCTCTATCATTGTTATAGCCCTGTACAGCAATTTTAGGAGTCTGATTAAAAAATTGTTTGAATGTATCGACTTTTTCCTGTTGGATACTTTTGAGCTGTTCATTTTCTTCACTCAAACGAGTTACTTCTGAACGAAGTTCCTTTAATTCTGTAAGAAATCGCGGAAGCATGCTTTACGCCCTTTTTTTACATTGGGGAAGCTGTCTTCGCAATATTATCAACACAAATTAAACTACCCCACGCTGATTGTATTATCAGCAATAACTTTTTTAAATAGTACAATCTCATAATACTATGCACCAATACCTTACGGCAATAGCAAGCCATTGAATATTTTGAAAATATTGTCAGAAAACCCTTTTTATTATGTAATTATGCTTGTACTTATTTATTATGACATATTTATATTTATTTGTCATAAAAAATGGTGTATAGTGAATAATAGTAAATTTATAATAAGATTTTTGCAGGTACTGAATAAGGAGTCCCCTATGTACGAAACAATCCCCAAAATGCTTCAAGAAATTCAAATGAAGTATCCTGATACTGAATTGCAGCTCTGGAAAGATAGTCAGGGTAAATTCAATCCAACCTTGTATAAAGATTTTTACCAGGAAGTACTTGCCCTTGCGGCAGGATTGATTGATCTGGGGGTTAAACGAGGTGATCACATCGGCTTAATTTCTGACAACAGAAGAGAGTGGTTAATAACGGATCTCGCGATACTTTCGCTGGGAGCTGCTGATGTACCCCGTGGAAGAGATGCAATGCCGTACGAAGTTGAGTTTATTCTCAGTTTCTCAGAATGCCGGATAGCCTTTGCTGAGAACAAGGAGCAGCTGCATAAAATTCTAGCCCTCAAAAAAAATATTCCCCTTCTTGAAACTATTATTATACTGGATCCTAAGTTCACACTTTCTGAATCTGCAAAGATATCCGGTATAGCCATCCATAAGTTCCAGGATATTTTCGAGAAGGGACAGGTGCTTCATAAAGACAAACCAAAGCTTGTTGAGAAAGAGATTGAAAAAGGAAACAGTTCAGACCTTGCAACACTAATCTTTACTTCCGGTACAACCGGAGAACCTAAAGGCGTTATGATCAGCCACATGAATTTTCTTCATCAGGTCGATGGTATCCCGAAAGTTGTAAAAGTAATGCCTGCTGATAGGTGGCTATCCGTATTACCCGTTTGGCACTCTTTTGAGAGAATACTACAGTATGTCATTATCGGTTCGGCTGCAACTATCGCTTACTCAAAACCTATCGGGAAAATAATGCTTCCCGATTTTGAGGCTCTTAATCCTTCATGGATGGGATCGGTTCCAAGAATCTGGGAATCTATAATGGCCGGTGTTTATCAGAATGTGAAAAAGGAGAGCCATCTCAAACAAGGAATTTTTAAGTTTTTTGTATCAGTTGCGGCATTCCATAAAAAACTAGGCGACATGATCTTAAACAGGATGCCGCAGTTCAGGAGAAGAGTATATCTGTTTGATCTCCTGATTGCAATTATTCCATTTATTTTTCTTTTCCCTTTGAAAAAACTTGGGGGTATCCTGGTATTCAAGAAAATCAAGAAAAAATTGGGCACGAATTTTAAAGCCGGGGTTTCCGGAGGCGGATCACTTCCAACTAATGTTGATAAGTTCTTTTCTGCTATAGGGATTACGCTGCTTGATGGTTACGGTTTAACAGAAACCAGTCCTGTTATTGGGTTACGAGAAATGGCTCATCAGGTTCCCTCTACCGTAGCGGTTTTCCCCGGAACAGAGATAAAAATCATAGATGAACAGGGTAATCCTGTAAAACCCGGGAAAAAGGGTGTGATTCATGTTCGCGGTAAACAAGTAATGCTGGGATACTACAAACGGGATGATTTGACAAAGCAAATTATTGATAAAGATGGCTGGTTAAATACCGGGGATCTTGGTATGTGGACTCATAAAGGTGAATATGCCATTCGTGGACGGGAAAAAGATACCATTGTTCTCTCCGGCGGGGAAAATGTGGAACCAATCCCGGTTGAGGCACGCCTGCGCGAATCTGAGTATATTGACCAGGCTGTGGTATTGGGGCAGGATAAGAAATATCTTGCTGCGCTGATTACCCCTAACAAAGAGCAGCTTGAGCTTTTCTGCGAAAACAACAATATACCGTACATTTCCAGTGAAGATATTCTTGGTATTATTGAGGTGAAGGAGTTGTTCAACTCCGAGATAAATGACTTGATTAGTACGAAAAACGGATTCAAGAGTTTTGAGCATATTTTCAGGTTCACTGTTCTTGATACTTCTTTTGAGGTGGGAAAAGAACTTTCTGCCAAACAGGAAGTAAAAAGGCATACGATCCAGGATCTCTATAAGAAACAAATCAAGGAACTCTTTTCCTGAAATCCGGAAGAGAGAAAAGGAAACGGTAAACCGGAGGCCGAAAACAGGAAGAGAGGAAGCTTTTCCCGTCTCCCGTCTCCCGTCTCC
>JAGLNY010000149.1 GCA_023139255.1 Spirochaetales bacterium | reverse complement strand
TCAGCTTATTCAGGCAGGGGGAAGCAGGGATCCCCGGATCAATAGAATGGATTAAAAGCGAACTCCCGTCCGGTTCCTGCGTTGCGGCAAGTGCAGAAGAGTTGTCTGCAGAGGAATTTAAAAATTTCTCAAATCAATTTTCTGCTGTGGATATCCTGTTTACAACATCTGAAGATCTTGTGGATAAGGTGTGGATAGATCGTCCGGTAATTCCCGGGAATGCGATAAAAGAGATTCCTGTTGCTGTATGCGGAAAGACCAGAAAAGAAAAAATCAATGAAATCTTAAAAATTACAACTGATAGATATAATGCGGATTACTTTCTGCTTTCCAGTCTCGATGATATCGCATGGGTATTAAATTTACGGGGAACAGATGTCCCGTACAACCCGCTATTTCTCTCCTACCTTTTGCTTGGGAAAGAAAAATCTGTACTATTCTGCGACATTACAAAAATTCCTGATCAAATACAGAAACAATTATCAGGATTAGTCGATATTATCCCGTACGGTGAAATTTTCAGCGGTATAACACGCTATATACAGAAGGGAAGTAAAGTTTTCCTCTCTCCTGAAAAGACAAATATGCGGCTGTATCAGGTTATAGCTAACCATACGGTTTCTGTTGAAGGCCGGGATATTACCACGGATCTGAAAGCCGTAAAAAATTCAGTAGAGTTGGAGGGGATGCGGCGTATTCATAAACAGGATGGGGCAGCGATGTCTGAATTCCTGTGTTGGTTTGATAAAAATGCCGGGAAAACGGCGTTGAATGAAGCATCTGCGGCTAAAATTCTGCTGGGATTCCGGGAAAAGCAGAAGGATTTTCTGGGTGAAAGCTTCTCCCCCGTAGTGGCTTTCAGGGAAAACGGGGCACTCTGCCATTATTCGGCAAAAGTTGAGTCTGCTGCTGAAATCACCGGCCGGGGTTTGTTAGTTATTGACAGCGGCGGTCAATATAACGGCGGGACTACAGATATTACCAGAACACTGCTGATAGGGAATCCCACTGAGCAGGAAAGACGGGAGTATACCCTGGTCCTAAAAGGTCACCTTGCAGTTGCCCGGCAGAAATTTCCCACAGGCACCTGCGGATACCAGATTGATTCATTTGCCAGGAAGCCGCTCTGGGATTTTGGAATGAATTTCGGGCATGGTACTGGTCATGGTATTGGCTTTATGCTGAATGTGCACGAAGGCCCGCAATCGATAAGTCCCAAACCTGTTAATGTACCTTTAAAAGCAGGAATGATACTATCAAATGAACCGGGAATATATAGAGAAAAGAATTTTGGTATTCGTATAGAGAACCTGTTGGTAGTAGTCCCTGCAGAAAAAACGGAATTCGGACAATTTCTCTGCTTTGAGGATATTACACGATGTCCCTATGAAAGGATGCTTATTGACACGGAGCTGCTGACTTCAGAGGAAATTGAACAGGTTAACAGCATTCATAGTCTGGTATATGAGGATATAAGCCCATTATTGGGAGAAGAGGGAAAAAAATGGCTAAGAAGCAAAACACTGCCCCTCTAGAGCGGGGAGATGGGCAGGAAAGGATTGGAATAATCCGGAAGGCATCCTGGGTTGGGATTGTTATTAATTTTATCCTCTCGCTTATGAAATTAGGTGTGGGGTTTCTCTGTTACTCATTCGCCCTGATTGGCGATGGTATTGACTCACTTACAGATGTTATTACATCAGCGGTAACGCTTGTTACAGCAAACATCTCTTCCAGACCCCCAGACAAAGAGCATCCGTACGGGCACGGCAGGGCTGAAACGATTGCCACAAAAATTTTATCTTTTATTATTTTTTTCGCCGGTGCCCAACTGGCTTTTACATCCATAAAGCATATAATCACCCCGGAAGTGAAGAAACTTCCTGAATTCCCGGTTTTTTATGTTATTGCGATATCGATTATCGGGAAAATATTTCTCAGTATTTATAAAAAAAGGGCAGGAATAAAAGCTAAGAGCGCAATGCTGATCGCGGATGCTAAGAATATGAAGAATGATGTGCTGATTTCCGTAAGCGTTCTTATTGGGTTGGTGTTTACTGTACTATTGAAGATACCGATGCTTGATTCACTAACAGCACTTCTTGTGAGTTTCTGGATATTGAAAACTGCTTTTTCTATTTTTATGGAAACCAGCAGGGAGCTTATGGATGGAGTTGATGACCCGGAAATATATAAAAGAGTATTCAAAATTGTAAAAACCATTCCAGGAACAGAAAATCCGCATAAAACACGCATAAGAAAATTGAATAATGTGTATATAATTGATATGGATATTGAAGTTGCTGGAAATCTTACCGTGGAAGAGGGACATACTATAGCTATGGAAGTTGAAAAAGCTATACGAAAACAGATTATAGAAATTTATGACATCAATGTGCATGTTGAGCCTACCGGAAATTATGAAAAAAGAGAGAGCTTCGGTTTAAACGAAGAGCTCATCAACAATAAGGAGTAGCAACGTATGTTAAAAGTCTTGAGAGAACACCCTAAACTTACCACCCGAAAGGGTCCTGTTGTACTTGTAATAATGGATGGAGTAGGGTTTGGGAAATATAAAACAGGTGATGCGGTCGCAGATGCACATACCGAAACCCTTGATGGCTTGCTAAAAACAGCACCCTGGACAAAACTGAAAGCCCATGGCATCGCTGTTGGGCTCCCTTCTGATGATGATATGGGAAATAGTGAAGTAGGACATAATGCAATTGGGTGTGGACGGGTATTTGCCCAGGGAGCGAAACTGGTAAACAAATCTATTGAAAGCGGTGCGGTATTTAGCGGGGATGTCTGGGTAAAACTGATTGAGAATGTGAAAAACACTAGTGGGACTCTCCATTTTATCGGGCTAACCTCTGATGGAAACGTGCACTCAAATCTTGCCCATTTGCGGGCAATGATAATTCAGGCAAAAAAGAACGGTATATCAAAGGTGCGTATTCATACGCTTCTGGATGGAAGGGATGTAGGTGAACTATCGGCTTTTGAGTATATTGATCCTTTTGAGGAATTTCTTGCGGAACAGAATGAAAACGGATTTGATGCAAAAATTGCATCCGGCGGCGGGCGTATGGTAATAACCATGGATCGCTACAACGCAAACTGGGATATGGTTAAAAAGGGATGGGAAACTCATGTCCTTGGAGAAGGCAGGACCTTTACAAGTGCTCATGAAGCGATAGAGAAGCTGAGAGTGGAGACAGGGGCAATCGATCAGGATCTTTCACCATTTGTGATAGTAGAGAATGGAATTCCAGTGGGATCTATTGTGGATGGTGACAGCGTTATCCTTTTTAATTTCAGGGGAGACAGAGCGCAGGAAATTACAAAGGCTTTTGAGGCTGAGGATCTTCAGGAATTTGACAGGAAAAGGACCCCGAAAGTCGAGTATGCAGGGATGATGGAATATGACGGGGACCTGCACGTTCCCAGACAGTACCTTGTGGATCCTCCTGCAATTGATAGAACTATGGCTGAATATTTATGCGGATCCGGGGTCAAACAGTTTTCAATCAGTGAAACCCAGAAATTTGGACATGTGACCTATTTTTTTAATGGGAACAGGACCGGAAAATTCAGTGATTCCCTTGAAAAGTATGTGGAAATCACTTCAGATATTCTACCGTTTGAGCAAAGACCATGGATGAAATGTGCCGAGATAACTGACAGGGTACTGCAGGAAATTGAGTCCGGAGAGTATGATTTTATCAAACTCAATTATCCAAATGGTGATATGGTTGGTCATACGGGGAATTACCAGGCTGTGCTTTGTTCCCTGGAGGCAATGGACCTGCAGTTGGCCCGTCTTAAAAAAGCAGTAGAACAGGCAGGCGGCGTATTGGTTATCAGTGCTGACCATGGAAACTCAGATGATATGTTCGAACATGACAAAGCAGGTAATGTTAAGACAAAAAATGATGGCTCACCACAGTCTAAAACAGCGCACTCATTAAACCCGGTTCCCTGTATAATCTATGATCCTCTATATAATGGGGAATATCATGCAGAACTGAATGGGGGATTGGGTATCAGTTCCCTTGCTGCAACCTGTATTGAGCTGCTGGGATTTCTTCCCCCGGAAGATTATGATAAAAGTATCCTGAATTTTATGTGAGTATCAACTGCAGTAGATTCATATAAAAGAGAGCAAATGACATCATGATTAATGCAGGGAAAATGATTGACCTGAGTGCTGTCGTGAAGCCGCTTTCATAGTAATTACAGGTTACGATTAAGCATACATGGAGCGGGGAGAGCATAGTTCCCATGAAACCGCAGGTATAAGCAAACATTACCGTGGACAGCAGCAGCCCTAAAGACGGGTTGCTGCCAAGCATCGCGACAACTACCGGCATAGAAGCCCCGACAAAGCCTACAGAGATCCCCATTGTCATTCCGGATATAAAAGGAAGAATAATTATCAGCGGTAAAGCGGGAATACCGAAGGACTGCATCTCCTCTGTCATCATCTGAATCACAGAAATCCCTGCCAGATCGGTTTCAATAAATGCCCCGTAAATTCTTACCATTACAATAAGCAGGGCCGTATTCAGCATGTTCCTGGATAAGAGAAGCTCTTTCCATGCTTTCCCGTTAAGCGGGCGCATGATTTGAACTGTTATGATTGCTATTGTCAGGCTGATAACCATCGGGAGGTACTGATTTTCCCTGCCAAGCACAGGGACAAAGATTTGAATGAGAAAATAGGCAGCCACTACCGTCATAACAGGTAAAAATGGGATTATTGAAAAATGACGGTTTGATTTTCTCTCCAGTTTTTCTTCTTTGGTTTCTTTTGGGATTTTTGAGAGAAAAACAAATGACCCGGTAAGTATTGATATGAATGAAACAGGAAGGCCAACCAGAAAAGCCATCCATAACTCAATTCCGGCTATATCACAGGTAAAAATAATTCCCGGGTATAGAGGCCAGGAATATTCCCAGACATGCCTGAACCAGTAATTTATCCGTGTTTTTTTTTCCTGCGTTACACCCGGCATGGTATCGAAATTATCCAGAAGCGGTGCCGAGAACAATGCTCCTCCCGGCATGGGAAGCAGCCCAATTACAGCCGGAAGTATGGCTAAAGAGGCTTTTGATGAGAAAGTTCCTCGTATACTGGCAACCAATTCATTAACCAGCCCATTTTTTTTCATTTGCCCGGATAAGGTCATGACAAAACATATCAGAAAAACCAGGGCAAGATTGGATAAACTTATAACTCTTTCAGCAGCCACTAAAGCAAATTGAATTGGGCCTATTCCGATCCAGAAGGCAAATACTATGGATCCGCCAAGCAGGGCCACAGGCAGGCTTTTCAGGAGTTTGTTCAACACGATAATTACTGCTAATGAAGTCAGTAGTTTCACTATAACGGGTATAATCATGAGAGGAGTGTATAGATTTTTTTTTATATGAGCAACAAACAGCTTCAAACAGAGTTTTATTTCTTGCTAATTCATCGCTACTAAATTACCATGTAGCTATGATCAATGATAAACAGCAGCAGGATCTGACTGTATTAAATGAATTCAGGAAAGAAATTGCACGAAAAGGGCTGCATATCCTGATTGGGTTTTTACCGATTATTGCCTCCCGATCCTATACTGCTGCCTATATACTGCTGATTTCCGGTGCAGTTATCTACGCACTATCTGAGTTAACACGGCTTCGATGGAATGGGGATAAAAAATTTCTCCCTTATAGAGTTATCAGGGCAACATCATTGTTTGCCTCCCGACCGGGGGAAGCAACACACTTTATTTTTGCACCGATAACACTGGCGGCAGGAGCTGGACTTACTTTATTTCTTTTTCCTGAAAATGCTATGAAAGCAGGAATTCTTGCCCTGGCTTTTGGTGATACAGCAGCAACTTTGGCTGGTAAGTTCTGTTGCCGAAAAAAACGGAACAAATACGGGGTTAAGACAATAACCGGAACAGCAGCATGTTTTATTGTATCATCACTTTGTATCTGGTTTGTAGTTAATGATCTTACAATTTCACTGGCGGCAGGCGCCGTAGCTGCATTGTGTGAGATGACAACACTAAAAGATTTTGATAATTTACTCATTCCATTAGGTGCAGCAGCAGTAGTTTTAATTATGAGTTAATTCCAGAGTCTGATTATATATATACGGTTAGAAAACAGAACAAGTCCTGCAAAATAGAGAACAATACCGGTAATCATGACAGGAATTGAGAAAGCGGAAAGGACTAACTCGAAACCTGCCAGAAGGATCAGCAGACTCAGTGAGAGGAGTATATACTGAAAATTATTATTTCTTTTAAATGCCGCAATATAGTTTATTACAGCAGATACTTCCAAAACCTTGATTAAAAGGAGAAGAAAACCAGTATTAGAAAGCAGGGCGGGATTAGTCGGTATTACTCCGGTGTAATTTAAAGGAAAGAGAAGTGCAATAATAAAAGAGATAAAAAAGCTGGCAGAAATTAAGGAGTTTTGTTTCAGGAAAGGAATTCCATTGGAGAACAGTCCGCCAAGGAAAAATAGAGAGACACTGAAAAGATAGAAAAAATAAAAAAACTTGATTATTGTTATAGGGGGAATTGGCATATACTGTCCGGAAACAAAAAGTGAAATCGGAAAACGGAGACTTAACAACGCAAAAGATAAAACAGAAATTATTAAATATAGTATTTCAGGGGATGTTGTTTTCCT
This sequence comes from Spirochaetales bacterium, assembly GCA_023139255.1. Taxonomy (GTDB): domain Bacteria; phylum Spirochaetota; class Spirochaetia; order JABMQR01; family JABMQR01; genus JABMQR01. Next base: position 7,868 of record JAGLNY010000149.1, on the reverse strand, counting down.
GAAAAATATGAATAAAAACAAACCGTAAAGAAAAGAAATACCGCAAAAAACGGTATACAGAATATGTATCTGGGAATCTATCGTAATATGAGTTTGGTAATTATTGATAATATATGTTCGAATTACATATTCTTGTGCCCCGGTGTTCAATGTTATGAGCCAGAGCAGCAGAAGACTGGAGAGAATGAGAAGAATAATAATAGTCGTCCGAATGATTATGTTCATAATGGCTAATCATACTGTTTTTTTGCTAATTGATAAAGTCTGGATTTTTTTTACATGTTGCAGTAATCTTAGTACAGGAGTTAGTATGAACAAAAGAGTAGTAATCCTGGTTCTCATAATTTTGTGCATTCAGGCAGCAGCATTTGCCGGGGATAGAGCTGAATTCATTAATCTGGGCTTCAACAATGATACAGGAGCATTTTTGTACGCACAGTACGGAAAAGACGAATCCGGTACATTTCTTTATGCTGACATCTTTTATCATGATTTATTATCCGGGGAAGATTTGAGTGTACTCAGTAAAAGTAAAACATATCCGGTAACCCTAAGTTCTGGTCACGATGGATTAAGTGCTCTTTTAATGAGTTTACGGGAATATTTTGACCTGTATTCTCTTGATATCGATCATACCCAGACAGGAACAACATTATATTATCAATTACCGGGGCAAACTACAGGCGAGTTGATATCTTTTAGTGACTATAAAACCAGAACTGTGTATTCTGCTTCAATTGTGATAAGACCCCAAAGCCGGGAACCCGGAACAGATGCAGCGCTGGCAATAACATTGTTTCAGACACTTAGTGATGGAACCCTGAACAGGTTTGAAGCAGGGTCGCTTACTACACCGTTGGAAAATATTTATGAATTTCAACTTAAACAAATAATCGTTTCCCCTCAAAGGAATTATGCTGTCCTGGTGTTTCAGGTAAATGAGTATGATGAAGACAAAGATACAACAAATATCAGATATTATGTTACCAGTATGAAAATAGAGTAATTTTTACAAGAAATCCTGAGCCTTACAGGAAATCTCCTGCCTTTACCGGAGAATGAGCCTGCAGTATCCTGCTTACAACACCCGCACCAAACCCGGCGCTTATTGTATCAACAAGTGCAGCAGCGCCCAGTAAAAAGGGCATAAGAGGCAGTATCATCGGCAGGGTGGATGAAAAATCAATACCCAGTAGTGTTCCAGTCATTGTAACAATAAACAAAACCTCAGTTCCAGGGGGGGTAGAAACAGTTATTAATGAAAAAAGTGTAGACAGTAAAACAGCCAGAAGGAAACCTGTAAAGGGAAGGGATGAACCATTAACTGTTGAATAAAGGGAACAGACGGTAACAATACCAATCATAGCACTTCCGCTTCTTCCCATAATAGTCAGTAACGGGACTGAAGTAGAGCTGATCCTCTTGGCAACTCCCAGATTGTTCCTGGTATGAAGCATGAGGGGCACCTGCGCGGTGATAGTACTGCCGGAGAACCAGGCAAGAAGGGCTGGGGCTGTTAAGCCGAAAAGCCAGACATACGGTTTTCGGGTTTTTCCCACAACCAGTAATAAAAGGGGAAGAATAAGAAAAACGGCAACGAAAGTAACTATACTGATCATCAGGATAATTTTAATTGAATCGATGATAAAATTTGATGTAAATGTTTTTGCAAACCAAGCGCCGGAAATAAAAATAATTCCCAATATAAACAATTCAGTTATAACCCGGGCTAATTTATAAAAAACTTCTGAAAATGAGTTCATTACTGCAAAAGCCGGCCTAATAAAATCTTCATTTGGTTTTAATACAATTCCAAGCAGAAGAGCAAACACAATCACCGGAAGAAGTAAGGATATATCACCGGTAAAAAAAGCAAGTGCATTAGTGTTGATAATCCCGGTAATAAATTCGGGGAATGATACCAATCCTAATGAGCCGATTGTTTCTAAACCGGAAACACTTGTAAAAGTTGCAGGAAAAATTTTCCATGCGATAATGCCTGCGGTTGCTGTAAGGGCAAGTGAAGTGAGGATACCCCAGAAAAGAGATAAAACGATAGCAGGAAGCCCCTGGTTTTGCCGGCGTAAATTTGCAATTCCTGATGAAAAGGAGATAAAAACGAAGGGAATCAGAATATAGCGGCCAAGATTCTGAAATACCACCGAACCTGTTTCAATTGCATTTTTAGCTATTTCTGATTCCGGGAAAAACATAATTAAAGTTAATCCTAAAACAGCAGCTACCAAATATTTAAACCAATCTTTCATAGACAAAGAGTACCGTAAGAGCATAGCAAAGTCAACAATTATACTATGTAGCGAGCATTAGTATCTGTTAGCGACTTGTGATGGTGTATTCCAGGGCATGGGACTGCACATTTTATTAAATATCAAGTATAATTCCGCACGAAGGAAAGGGAGTGGAATTATGAGAATTGCATTTGGCCAGATTAATACAACCATAGCGGATTTCCCGGGTAATACAAATAAAATAATCCGGCAGAGTGAGAAGGCGGAAAAAGCTGGAGCCGATCTTATCGTATTTCCTGAGATGGCAATTTGCGGGTATCCACCGCTGGATTTAATGACCTATCCTGCGTTCATAGATCGCAACCGGAAGGCAATTGAGGAGCTGAAAAAAGAGCTGCCGCCAAATCTTGCCGTTGCTGTCGGGTATGTTGAGAGAAATTATTCAGGTACAGGAAAAGCTTACTATAATAGTATTGCTGTTATGTATAAGGGGGAACTTGTACATACCCAGCATAAAACTTTACTGCCGACCTATGATGTTTTTGATGAAGACCGTTACTTTGAGCCGGCTGCAGAAAGAACAATTTTTGAGTTCAGGGGCAGAAAAATCGGGTTTGCAATTTGTGAGGATATTTGGGCAGAGAATATCGGCGATTCCAGACTTACCTATCATAAAGATCCTGTAAAGGATCTTTGTAAAGCTGGTGCGGATATTCTCATAGCCCCATCGGCATCTCCCTTCTACAGCGGGAAAACTGCAGTCAGACGGCAGCTTGTTGAGAGTATCAGCAAAACGTATGGCTGCATAACTATTTATGTAAATGCAGTCGGGGCAAACGATCTCTTGATTTTTGACGGGAACTCCCTTGCAGCATCAGAAAAGGGAGAAATAATACTGCACTGTAACTCTTTTGCGGAAGATTTGCAGATTCTTGATACAGATGCAGCAAAGGTTATACCCGAAAGCAGCCTTCAGGAAATCAATAATAAGAATGAGAACCTCGAAAAGGCCTTGATCCTCGGGGTGCGTGACTATCTGCGGAAAAGCGGGTTTTCCCGGGTGAATCTGGGTCTGTCCGGGGGTATCGACTCTGCCCTGATAGCGGTTATTGCGGCAAGGGCGATGGGACCGGAAAATGTACACGCCTATGGGATGCCAAGCAGGTATTCATCTGATCATAGTCTTGCTGATGCGCGAAAGCTTGCAGAGAATCTGGGTATTGGTTTTGAGATGCTGCCGATTGAGCATATGTTTGCCTCTTCGCTTGAAACACTGAAAGAGAGTTTTGCCGGGACCGCACCGGATACTACAGAGGAAAATCTCCAGGCAAGGATTCGCGGACTGCTGCTTATGGCCTGGTCAAACAAGAAGGGATCACTGCTTCTTACTACGGGAAACAAATCAGAAATAGCCACAGGGTACTGTACTCTTTATGGTGATATGTGCGGCAGTCTTGCCGTAATCGGGGATCTTTTTAAGACTGAGGTTTTTGAGTTGAGCCGCTATATAAATGAAAAAGCAGGATATGATCTGATTCCGGAGAATATCCTTACAAAACCGCCCTCTGCTGAACTTCGTCCAGACCAGAAAGATGAGGACAGCCTTCCCCCGTATGAAATTCTTGACGCTATCCTTGATGCCCACATTATGAAGTGTAAATCGGTTGATGCTATTATCTCGCTTGGGTTTGACGAGGATACAGTCCGGAGAGTCGTCCAGCTGACTGAGAGAAGTGAGTTCAAAAGAAGACAGGCTGCCATAGTATTGAAAGTTTCAGAAAAGGCATTTGGTAACGGGCGGCGCATTCCTATTGCCAGGGCAATCTATGAGACTGAAAAGTGTTCCCTGCTAGCTCTGCCCTTTACCCGCAAATAGAGACTGAACATAAATCTATGGGTAACATATACTCCAAGGATGTATATACAAAACCAGATTAAACGAACACTTTCTACACCGGCAAGTATTGAAACCGTGTTCCCGGAACCGCTGACACTGTTCCAATTACCGGCTTACAGCTCAATATTTTACGTAAAACATCAAGTTCATACAGCATATGTTTCGTCAAGAGGCTGATCGGGTAATGAAAATAGAAATTAATGCGATTGTCCTATGAGGCAACGCGATATATTGACAAAAGTTAACGAGTTACTGTATAATTGACTAGTTTTAGAAAACAATCAATTCATTCTGAGAAAGAAATAATGAAATTCGAAGTAGCAAAGATAGCAAATCAAGCTCTACAGAGCAAAATGAACCACTCGATCATCTTCAACTATCTGAGGGAAAAAGGACCAACCTCCAGAATGGATATTTCGCGAAACTTAAAAATCAGCGCCTCAGCAGTCACGCGTGTGATCAATACGCTTAGAAAGAGAAAGTACGTCGTTGAGGCAGGAAAGGTAGAGACACCGCTAGGGAAAAGGCCGACGTTAATACGAATCAACGCAGAAAAGGGAAGCGTATTAGCCGTGGATTTATCGCAAGATCGATTAAAGATAGGCTTGTACGATTTTACCGGTCGGCTGCTCAAGAAGCAAAAAAGCTTTCGAATTAGCGGTAAAAAGAATGAGGTGGATAAACTTGTGCGTGAGATTAGGGAGTTCCTTGAGAACTACCTTAAAGAGTCCAGGAAAAGCTTCAAAAAACTTAATTTGAGCTCGATAAGTATAGGTATCCCTGCGGATATAGATGAAGAAAAAGGCAAAATCCTAAGTGCCTCTTTATATGAGGAATGGTACGACATCAACTTCAAAGAACGGTTGGAGCACGAGTTCAAGATCCCTGTGCTTGTTATGAAAGATGTAACTCTCTCTGTTCTGGCAGAAAAGCGCGTGGGCCAAGGTAAGAATAGTAGAAACATCGTGTTTATCGAAATTAGTAGTGGTGTTAGCGCGGGGATCATCAGTGATGATCAACTGATCAGGGGAGCCAGTGGATCTGCGGGACAGATTGCGTTTTCTGTGATCAATGGGAATAGTCTAAGCTATAGACACGAAAACAAAGGCTATCTCGATAAGTTCGCCTCCGTCAAGAGTATTAAGGAGCGAATCGAAGCGAAAATCAAACAGGGAGGAAAAAGCTCCGTTCTTAACATGGTCGAAAACGATCTTGATAAAATCGAGCCAGAACTAGTCTGTAAAGCAGCCCTTGAGGGGGACGAGCTTGCGAATCAAATACTGACCGATATCGTGCAGTTGCTTTCCTTTAGTTTGACCAATCTGATCCTCGTGATAAATCCTGAGGTAATGATACTCGGCGGCCGGGTCAGTAAGCTTCCGGGTGTGCAAGAGTTGTTTGCAGCAAGGATATCGGAGAATATAAAGAAGTTGATTCCATTCACGGTTCCTGAGATTAAAATTAGCTCGCTCGGGGAGGACGTCGTATTAGTGGGTGCTTCTTTGTGGGCAATCGATACGATTATCGCTACGCAGTTTCCCTACAAACTGAGAGATTGAGCATCTGAAGAGCAAAGGTAAAGGACCTACCAAGTCTACTACCGTCTCAGAAAAATAAGCTTCGGTCGCTTCCGAGGGAAAAATCGCCTTGAGCTAAAGGGAAACCCGGTGGGGAACTTGAATTTTGCCGATTTCCTGACGCCTACCTTCTGTTGATTTTGTCAAGTTTCCAACTATTAACAAATTTGCAAAGGTCTCTCTAAAACAACACACAGAAAATTTAAAAAAAGTATTGACATACGAATCTGTCTGATTTATAATAAGTTCTTTCTTAGAAGAAACAAAGAATATTTGTCGTATCATGACTATAGTAAATCAAATATTACAGCGTACAAACTTCTGTGTTGGAAATGGCTGGTAATAGTATCAACCAACAGGATGGGGCAGCCTCGGCCCTTAAAAGAGGAAACTGATAAGGGAGGTTAAATGATGTTGAGCATGGGTATTATCGGTATGGGCAAAATGGCCGCCTCCCACGCGGAGTGGATCATTGCCCACAAGGATCTCAATCTTATTGCTGTCTGCGATTTGAACAAAGAAAGAGTAGATCAGGCAAAAGCAAAGTATAGTGTCGAAGGATTCACGGATGTAAATGAACTTCTGGCTAAGGAGGGTCTGGACTACGTGGTCATTGTAACCCCCAACACCGTCCATGAAGAACTGGCAGTGAACGCGCTGGAGAAAAAAATCAACGTAATCGTTGAGAAGCCCATGAGCCTAAACTACGACAGTGCTATGAGAATGGTACAGGCGGCAGAAAAAAACAAGCGAAACCTATTCGTGCACCAGAGCAGCCGGTGGGACCGTGATTTTCAGCTAGTAAAAGAGACAATCGCTTCAGGCCAGATAGGCGACTTGCTGCAAATCCAGTCTCGCGTCTTTTTATGCGACGAAGGATGGCCCTCCTGGGGAATCGACGGAATGTCCAATCCCTGGCGAATCAAAGCACAGTACGGTGGCGGAATGCTGCTTGATTGGGGTCCCCATCTTGTGGACCAGATGCTTGTACTGATGGGTAAAGAACCCACCGCTGTATTCGGGGTGCTTCAAAGCGGTGTATGGAGTAAAGAAGTTGACGACTATTTTAATGCCATTCTGCGCTTTGAAGGAGACGTGGTTTTCCAAATAGAAGTGAGCAACAACGGTCGCATCCCCGCAGCCCGCTGGCATATCATCGGCAGCAAGGGGACACTTGAAGTGAAGGGTAGACATGAGCCCGTGTGGGAGGACGCTGAAATTGTATTTGACCGGCCCAATGGGAAGACAGAGCGCCATAATATACACCTGGTGGATGTGTGCGAATCCGGGCTGGAGGGTGGATTTTACCAGGATCTGGTCCTCTACCATGAGGGGAAAAAGCAATCCTTTGTTTCCATGTATGAGGCCGCTAAAGTGATGAAGGTATTGGACCTGATCCGGAACTCCAACAACGAGCGACAGGTCCTTCTGTACAACGGTCATTAGAAGAGCGTTAAGACTGGAATCAGCAAAGAAAAAACTTGTAGGAGGAAGGTAAATGAGTCAACAGTTAGCCATCAACAACGGCAGCCGGACGGTACCTGAGGAGATCAAAATCCGCTGGCCCGTTATCACCGGAGAGGACAAAAAAGCAGTCATGGACGTACTGGACAGCGGAGAGCTGTGGGGACCCTATGGTCCCAATTGCCGCGGCCTGGAAGAAGAATTCGCCGCCTATGTTGGCACAAAATATTGCGTGGCATTCAACAGTGGAACTGCTGCATTGCATGCCGCAGTATGGGCTGCCGGTGTAGGGCCCGGGGACGAAGTCATCACCTCAGTCTACAGCTTTTTAGCCTCAGCGAGTGCAGTCCTGCACGGCAACGGGATTCCGGTATTTGTGGATATCGATCCCAAGACACATAATATCGATCATAGTAAGATCGAGGAAAAGATTACTGATAAAACCAAGGCTATCATTCCAGTTCACATCGAAGGTATCCCTGCGGATATGGATGAAATCATGGCCATCGCCAAAAAGCACAACCTGGTGGTAATCGAGGATGCTGCTGAAGCCCATGGGACCAAATACAAAGGAAGGGAAGTGGGAACCATCGGAGACATGGCAATATTCAGCCTCAACTCCACCAAGAACCTGCCCGGAGGCGAGGGGGGATTGTTCGTAACGAACAACGCCGAATACCG
>JAGLNY010000148.1 GCA_023139255.1 Spirochaetales bacterium | reverse complement strand
TTAATCTGCGGGTCGAAGGTTCGATCCCTTCACGGCTCAGTAATCCGCCTTTTTTGTACAATAATTGCAGCATGGATAATATTATTGACAATTACAGGTGACTATGGTATATCACTGCGAGAGTGGTGGAATTGGCAGACACGCTAGATTTAGGATCTAGTGCCGAAAGGTGTAAGGGTTCAAGTCCCTTCTCTCGCAATAAGGATTTGCTCCTTTTTTACTTGAATCAGAGATCATAAAACTGTAAAATAGAGTTTATGATGAGTTTTAGATAATTGCGAGAGTAGCTCAGCGGTAGAGCTCCACCTTGCCAAGGTGGACGTCGCGGGTTCAATTCCCGTCTCTCGCTCTTAAGGCGATCCGAAATGAACGGATCGCCTTTTTTAACTTTTTTAAATTGAAGTTTGATTAAAATAATATTAACTTCAGATTACTTGGGGTTCCATGAATTTTCATCAATGAGACAGGCACCCTGCATACACTAATATTTTGATTGAAAGAGGTTTTTAGATGGAAACGGAACAAAAATTTACAGATCTTGATAATTCAGCTGTTGAACTTACACTTACAATCCCAAAAGATACTGTTGCTGATGAATACAAGAAGATGGTTAATAAGCACGCAAAAACCATGCAGCTAAAGGGATTCAGAAAAGGAAAAGTACCTGTTTCTGTTATTGAAAAAAAATTCGGCAGCGCTCTCAGGGAAGAGGCAATGTATTCCATGATTGAGTCTTCAGTTGAGAAGGCTCTGGAAAATGCTGATAGTGACTATAAACCTCTTCAGTACAGTTCTCCGACATTGGTCGGTGAAAAAGAACTAAAGCTCGATACTGCCTCTGATTTCTCATTTTCTATTTCATATGACATTTTCCCTAAATTCGAACTGCCGGAATATACCGGACACAAAATAGCAGCTCCCCAGGTAACCGTAGATGACACACCGCTTCAGGAAGAACTCACAAAACTTCTTGAACAGAACGCAATGGTTATTGAGAAAGATGGTCCAGCTGAGAAAGATTCAATCGTTACTATCGACTATTTTGAGATGGATGAAAATGATACTATGATTGACGGGACAAAACGTGAGGATTATGTATTTACTGTTGGAACTGAATATAATATTTATAAATTCGACAATGATATAATTGGTATGAAAGCAGGTGACTCTAAGGTTATCGAAAAGAGTTTCGGCGATGACTACGAAAATTCTGATTATGCCGGAAAAACTGTCCGTATAAATACCACTGTCAAGGTTGTTAAGCAGCGTGATATCCCTGAACTTGATGATGAATTTGCCCAGGATGTAAGTGATGATTACAAAACACTTGATGACCTGAAACAGGCTACCAGAAAAAAACTGGAGGAAGGACTTGAGGTGCGCATACGGGAAAACAAAATCACTAATCTCCATGATAAACTTCTGGAAAACCTTACTATTTCACTCCCTGAATCAATGATCAATGCTGAACTGGAAAATACCTGGAGAAGGTTTGCATCACAATCAGGTATGAAGGAAGAGCAGTTTCTCCAGATTCTTGGAATGCAGGGACAGAATAAAGAGGCTCTTCTTGAGGAATGGAAACCACAGGCTGAGAAATCCCTGAAAATACAGCTTATGGTAGACAAAATTATATCAAATGAAAAAATTGAGATTGAAGATAAGGAAGTTGAGGAAAATGCCCAGCTTTTTGAGGGAATTGATGATGTCCGTCAAAAAGAATATTATCAGCAGATGTGGAAAGAAGATAGGAAAATGCAGAAAACTGTTGATCTGCTACTTGAGAAAAATACTTTTACAGCAGGTGAAAACCTCACATATAAAGAATTTATGGAAGGTAAAAACCCGCCTCAGTAACATGAGAGGCAGCGATCCATGTTTACATGGATTTGAAGTTTTCGTATAGTACGAAAACTTCTGATTGTGACCAATAGGTTGCTCTTGCAAAAAATGCTACACATATAACCAGGAGGATATATGTCTGAAATTGTAAAAATGAATAGTTTGGTTCCCATAGTGGTTGAGCAAACTGGAATTGGGGAACGTTCATATGATATATTTTCAAGATTATTAAAAGAACGTATAATCTTTATTGACGGAGAAATAAACGACCCTACTGCAGATCTTGTAGTAGCACAGCTTCTTTACCTGGAATCCCAGGATCCGGAGCGCGATATCAGCGTGTATATCAACTCACCCGGCGGTAGTGTAACAGCAGGTCTGGCTCTTTATGATACGATGCAGTATATAAAGCCGGATATTCAGACGATCTGTCTTGGGCAGGCTGCCTCTATCGCAGCTCTGCTTCTTACTGCAGGAACCAGGGAAAAGCGCTATGCCCTTCCCTCTTCAAGAGTAATGATTCACCAACCCTGGGGAGGTGTCCAGGGACAGGCAGTAGATATCAGTATTCAGGCAAAAGAAATTATCAGGCTGAAAAAAATGACTACATCTTACTTTGCCCTTCATACGGGAAAAGATGAATCTGTTATAGCAGCTGATCTTGAGCGGGATTATTTTTTGACGGCAGAGGAAGCTGTTGCTTACGGCATTGTTGACAGCGTTCTGACAAGGAGTTAAATATTCATGGCTAAAACACGTGGTTCTTCTAAAAATTGTTCATTTTGCGGGAAACATGCAGACCAGGTTGACAGGCTTGTTGCCGGACCAGGTGTGTTTATCTGTGATGAATGCATCAAGGTCTGCAATACAATCCTTATTGAGGAAACCAGCCAGGTCCCAGAAACTTTTCTCGACGATGTTCCTACACCAAAAGAAATTAAGGCGTACCTTGACGATTATGTTATTGGACAGGAAACAGCCAAAAAAACACTTTCTGTTGCCGTATATAATCATTATAAGCGAATTATGCACCAGGAAACTATTAATGATTCTGATGTTGAGATTGAAAAATCCAATGTCCTTCTCATAGGACCTACCGGAACAGGAAAAACCCTGCTCGCCCGCACACTTGCGAACAAATTGAATGTGCCGTTTGCCATTGCCGATGCTACTACCCTGACTGAAGCAGGCTATGTAGGTGAAGATGTTGAGAATATACTCTTGAAACTTATCCAGAATGCATCAAATGATATAGCTTCAGCTGAACGCGGTATAATATTTATTGATGAAATTGATAAAATTGCACGGAAAACTGAAAATGTCTCAATTACCCGTGACGTCTCCGGGGAAGGCGTGCAGCAGGCTCTCCTCAAAATAATTGAGGGAACTATAGCTTCCGTCCCGCCTCAGGGGGGAAGAAAACACCCAAATCAGGAAATGATTAAACTGAATACAAAAAATATTCTTTTTATCTGCGGCGGGGCTTTTGTTGGTTTGGACAAAGTTATTGAGGCAAGAGTCAGCCAGCATCCACTTGGTTTTGGCGCTGATGTAAAATCAAGTTCAAACAAAGATTTGGAAAGTCTTTACAGGCAAATGCACCCCGATGACCTGATTCATTTCGGGTTGATCCCTGAATTTATCGGCAGACTCCCAATCCAGGTTTACCTTTCAAATCTTACCCACAATGATCTGGTGCGGATTATTACTGAACCTAAGAACTCAGTTACCCGTCAATATCAGGCTTCCATGAAACTTGATAATGTCACTATGGAGTTTGAGCAGAATGCAATCGAGGCTATCGCGCAAAAAGCTATTGCACAGAAAACCGGAGCAAGAGGTTTGCGTTCAATCGTGGAAAAAATGATGGTAGATATCATGTTCGAGATTCCATCGATTGAGGGAGATAAAGAGATAATAATAACTAAAGATATTGTTGAAGACAAAAAAAAGCCAGAGATTCAAATTAAAAAGATAAAATCAGCATGAGTATTATAGGAATTAACCGAAAAAATGAATTTATAGAAATTCCATTACTCATATCAAGGGATTTTGTCGTATTTCCTACAATGCGCTTTCCCTATTTTACCTCAAACATCGAAATTTCAAAAATTATTAAGTTAGCATTCAAGAGAGACAGGATGTTGTTTTTTGCCTATCCTCAGCATGAAAACACCGAAAAAGCAGTCCGTAATAATGGAATTGAGATTTTCAGAATCGGTACTGTAGTTAGAATTATTCAGTTAACTGAGACTCAGACAGGTGCTGTCCGGTTCACCGGTGAGGCTCTCAACCGTGCCGCTATCATAAAAACAAATATATCTCATGATATTGATATTGTAAAAGTCTCCCCCATTGAAGAGAATCGCGAAATTGAGAGAGATACCGGCCTTTTAATGGGTACTGTGCGTAAATCTTTCCAAAACCTGCAGGGCTTTCAAAAAAAAATGCCCCGTGATATCACTCAGAAAATCAACCGGGCAGAATACCCTGACAAACTTATTGATATTATAGCTTCTACACTGAACGTAAATACTGATATCAAGGTTGAACTTGTCCAGATAGTTAACAGGGAAGACCGGCTCAGACATCTCTCTGTTTTACTGGAAACAGAAGTTGCCATGATGAAGCTGCAGGGTGATATTCAACGCAGAGTTAAAGAACGTGTCGAACAAGCCCAGAAGGAATATTTTCTCAATGAGCAGATTCGTCAAATAAATAAGGAACTGGGAAAGAATCCTGATATAGCTGATGAAGCTGATGAAATATTCAGACAAATCAAAGATAAAAATCCACCTGAAGAAGTTTTGAAGAAAGCCCGGCGTGAGGCTGACAGGCTGCAGAAACTCCAGCCGATGGCACCGGAATCCGGTGTAATACGTACCTATCTTGAATGGCTGGCCGATATTCCCTGGTCTGCATCTACAGACGACCGGTTTGATATTCCCCGGGCAAAGAAAATCCTGGATGAAGATCACTATAATATGATAAAGGCAAAAGAACGGATACTGGATTATATTGCTGTTCGATGGATACGAGGCGACCTTAAAGGTCCAATTCTCTGTCTTGTAGGACCTCCAGGAACAGGTAAAACTTCTCTTGGCAGATCTGTTGCCAGAACCCTGAACCGTGAATTTATCAGGATGTCTTTGGGAGGAATCAGGGATGAAGCAGAAATTCGTGGACATAGAAAAACTTATATAGGTTCACTACCGGGAAGAATAATTCAATCCATGAAGAAAGCCGGTACAATAAATCCGGTATTTCTGCTTGATGAAATTGATAAATTAGGATCCGACTTCAGGGGTGATCCATCATCTGCACTTTTAGAGGTGCTTGACCCGGAACAGAATTCTACATTCAGTGATCATTATCTTGAAATTCCGTACAATTTATCCCAGGTACTGTTTATCGCAACAGCAAATTCTCTTCATACAATACCTGCAGCACTTCGTGACAGAATGGAAATCATTGAGATTCCCGGTTATTCCGATATTGAAAAACTTCAGATAGCTGAGAAGTTCCTGATTCCTAAACAACTTCTGGAAAACGGGTTGGAATCCTCAAACATTCTGTTTCAAAAAAACGCTATTATCAAACTTATACGTGAATACACCAGGGAGTCCGGGGTCAGGAATCTTGAACGGGTTATTGGGTCAGTCCTTCGAAAACTGGCAAGGAATTTTCTCTCACAAAAAAATCTGTCACAACACCCTACAAAAGAGGACATTGCCGGATTCAAAAAAACCGTAACCGCGAAATCATTGCCCAAGTTAATTGGAAAAACCCTATTTAGTACTGATACAATCTCAATGAATAAACTGCCGGGGACCGCAAATGGTCTGGCATGGACTGAACTCGGCGGACAACTTCTCACCGTAGAAGCCGCACTCATGCCCGGTGAAGGGAAATTGATCCTCACAGGTAATCTTGGTGATGTGATGAAAGAGAGTGCGAGAATCAGCCTGTCATACCTGCAGGCAAACAGTTCTGTACTGAATATACCGGCCGGAATTCTCAAAAAACATGATATTCACGTTCATGTTCCTCAGGGTGCGATCCCTAAGGATGGTCCTTCTGCGGGGATAACCTTAACTCATGCAATTCTCTCGGCCCTATTGAATAAACCTATTTTGGAAAATACTTCAATGACAGGAGAAATCACCTTGACAGGCAGGATCCTGGCTATCGGCGGAGTTAAGGAAAAAGTCCTTGCATCATACAGAAATGGTATTACCACCATACTTCTTCCAGCTGAAAACCAGAAAGATGCCGATGAGGACATCCCTAAAGAAGTACTTGAAAAGATAACCATACATTATGTAAGTGACATTCAGGAAGCTTTATCCATTACTTTACTGACAGCGAATAACGACCAAAAGGATAACTGAAATGATTAAACCTGACAAACTCCTGCATAATCCCCCGATCCCAAAGGAGTTGATTGAGGCGATCAATTCACACTCAAATTTTGTGATACTGGGACATAAAAATCCGGATGCTGACTGCCTTAACTCTCAGCTTGTTCTTGGGAGCACTCTTACTTATTTGGGAAAAGAAGTTGTACTGCTTTCCCCAGGTCCATTTGACAGACATGAAATCAAGAATTACAGAGAGTTCTTTCACGATACTATTCCACCTGATTTCAAAAAAACAAATCCGTTAGCTATAATTATTGACTGCTCTACTCCTGACAGGATATCACCTCTTGAAAAGCAAATTGAAGGATTAACGACAGCAATAATAGATCATCATGCATCCGGTACGGAATTTGGTGATATCCGGTTTATATCACCAAAAGCATTCTCTGTTACTTTTCTGATTTTTCATATCATGAAGGTTCTTGACATTCCTGTCTCGAAATTGGATGCACAACGACTCCTTTTCGGACTTGCAGCTGATACCGGGTTCTTCCGCCACATACCTGAGGGACGGCCCGAGATATTCGAGATGATTGCGTCTTTATCAGATGCGGGTGCTTCTCCCAAAGATGTATATCATACTATGTATGGTGAGCGTTCTTTCAACTCAAAGAAGCTGCTTGGCTTACTGCTTTCAAGAACCGAGAGACTGTTTGACGGCAGACTCCTGATGACCTGGGAAACACTCGATGAACATACAAGATTCGGGGAAAAAGAGCGGGATTCCGAATCACTGTATGCGCAATTACTCTCCGTTGTTCGTTGTGAAGTTGTTGTCTACATCCGACAGGAGAAAGAAACTTCCTGTACAGTTGGCTTTAGGACAGCTGCGAATAGTTCAGTTGATGTGGGGCGTATTGCTTCAAGTTTTGGCGGGGGCGGACACAAGAAAGCATCCGGCGCTACTCTGGAAATGAACCTTGAAAAAGCAAAAACTGCAGTAATAGAGCTGATAGCAAATTACATTCTTTCATAGTAATTGTAAGCACTCATATTACATATAATCTATTAAAAATTTATTTTCTCATTAAACCTGCCTGAAACCGTGTTTATTAATAGGGTTTCTTTTTTGGCACAAATCTTGCTTTGTATGATCCCAAAACATCATAAACAGAGGAGACTTTTTCTATGGGATCAAAAGACATTTCCACGGTCACTATGCTCACCCGTGATATATTGGCGTACCAGAAATCTGGCATCAACAGCAAATCAATTTTTAATACTCTTTACCTGATCATTTACCGCTATCCTGTTAAAAGAGGATATTTACAGGAAGAACACGCAAGTGAGTTCCTGCTCTTTCTTGTCCCGAAACTGGAAAGGATTATTAAGCGTTATCAGTTCCAGGGAGTTTCGTTTGAAAGTTATCTACGTAATACTATTTACTGGCAGATTAAAACTTTCATACAACTTCACAATGCTGAAATGGTAAAAGAAAAAATATACACTAAGTTTTATTATAATTGTGTTGAGCAAATTTCATTCTACGATAAGGAACCTGACTTTTTTAACGAATCTTCTGTTTGTGATTCGGAACAGTCATACACCCCTTCCAGCCTTCATGGATTTCCAAATACAATGAAGGGAAAAAAGAAAATGCTGATTATTGCCCTGATACACGCCGATATTATTAAAAAGTCGGTAGCAGCAGGAGTGGCTTCCGTATGCAGTATTCCATTTGAAAAGCTGAATGCATGGATCCAGGAACTCAGGGATAGTCTGGATGACCGGTATGAAAATGTACAAAAACTCAAGACTCAACGAAACTCAGCATTTTTTACACTTTTGGAGCTGCAGACAAAACTAAGGGGGTTTAATCCGGAGAGTAAAACCTATCAAACGGTTAACTGTAAGATAGAACTGCATCAAAAACAACTTACACATCTGCATGATGCTCTGAGGCGGGCTCAAGGAAAAATTCATTATGAGAATGTTGCAAAAATCCTTGATATTCCCAGGGGAACTGTAGCTTCAACAGTTTTCTATGCCAGAAGAATATCTGAGGAAATTAAGATATAAGAAAGAAGAAAGGAGACGGGAGGCCGGAGACAGGAGACAGAAAACCGGAGACCG
>JAGLNY010000147.1 GCA_023139255.1 Spirochaetales bacterium | reverse complement strand
TATAGTGCCTTGAGGGGAGACGGCCGGGAAAATACCACCGTGCTCCGCGTCCCTGAAGTGATCAAGCCAGAAAGTCTCGCTCTTCCTGAAGTTATTCAGCAGTTGTTTGCCGCCGGTCAGGCGATAGAGTTGGAGAAAGCTTCCGAAAATCTGACGGCTTATCATCGGGGGCATTGTCTCCCAGGGTGGAGCAGGTTTCCAATCGCGTGTCAGATTTGTATAAAAGCAACCATATTCCCGGTCCCGTACATGTTTGTACCAGGGCGGGATTAAATCTTCGTATTGCATATATGGAATATGTAAAATAAGATGCATTGTCAGCTTGATTATCAACTGAATCTGTTGCAGCACTAGTATGAGGAGAGATGATATATGAATTTCGATCAATTCTGGAAAGATGATGAACTGTCTCATAGGGATAACTGCTTCTATGAAGATGCACCACAGGTAGCTTTGGGGCTGAGAATGAGCAATGAATGTGTGTACGCTGAATTGAGTGAAGAGGGTAATCCCTGGGGTAAGGAAGATCCTGTCAGACGTTTTGATCTGAATAGGCGCTATAACGATAAAGCGGAAAAAATTGTCGGGAAACGGCTGCTCCCTGAAATTCCCCCGGATGAGATTATTCTATTCCCTTATGTTAAACGGATTGGTGAGGTTTTTGGGGGAGTGTACGATTGGGCTGAAAACGCCGGGGAATGGCTGCATAGTCCCATTAATACTCCTTCAGCACTGGAGACCATGCTGGATCAGGTGGATATCCTGGATCTTGAATCCTTTATGCTGCCTGAAAACTGGGAATGGAAAAAAAAGCGGATTCTTGATGAAACCGGACGGAAACCTGAACTGCTCCGGCAAATACGCGGACCGGTAACCCTTGCTACTTCCATCTACGGAGTGGAAAACCTTATATTTCTCTATTATGACGAAGAAGATCTTTTCCGGCGGTTCAGCACTACTATCCTCCGGGTTGTACTGGAAATGAACCGGATTATTGACAGGGAGGCAGGCTATTCTCCGGAGAACCGGCCCTCGGGATTTTCCTTCTGTGATGATGACTGCAACCTGCTTACACCACAGATGTATGAGGTTTTCGGGTATCCTGTCCTGAAGGGAATTTTTGATTACTACAGTCCGGAACCCGGGGACAAACGCTATCAGCATTCGGATTCCGCCATGGCTCATTTGCTTCCCCAACTGAGTAAACTGAATTTGACAGGTTGTAATTTCGGCCCCACTGTTCTGGTTGATGACATCCGTAGGCACATGCCCGAAACCAGGATTGACGGCTGTATGGCTCCTTTTACTTTTATGAACAACGATAAGGAGAAAATCGTAGAAGAAGTGAAAAGGGATTGTGAAATGATAAAAGCCGCCGGAACAAAAGGATTGAATGAATCTACCGCCGGTTCCATAAACAACGGTAGTTCATTGGAGAGTTTGAAAACCGTAATGGAGACCATTCTGGAGTTTGGCCGTTATTAGCAGAATTATTTCATGGTGACGTAATAAATACGCGCGATGTTATTACTTTTCAGGGAAAATCAGTTGAAGAGATAGCACAAATTCAATCGTAGTGTATTGGTCATACCGAAATTTTTACAAACTCAATACTGGTGCTGTCACAATGATTTCCTGCATAATAGTAGGCAAGAACCTCACCATCTCCCAGGTTAAGCAGATTGGGGTGCCCTACTGAGAAACGTCCCATCTCATCCCAGGCATCATTCATGCTGATAGTACGGCTATCCTGTTTTTTAAGTTTACTATCGTATATCACCAGTGTCTCATCATACGTTCTTCCGTGATCCCTGCTTGTACGTACGGTTATTATGGGTCTTGTAGTCCTGTCTATTTCAATAGTTGCTATCCTGCCGTCACCAAGGTCGATCGGCTGCCCAGGTTGGCCATATATGCCGGTATCCCATATATTCCCCCAGGTCTTACCCCCATCAAGGCTCTCGCGGGCATGAATATTTATATATTCCTGTTTCTTTCCGTCCAAAGTCCAGAAAAAGTCCAGAATGGTTGTTCCATCAACCATAACATTTGGACGCTGGTCCCAATAATACATTTCAGGCACTTCTGTAACCTTTACCACATCATCCCAGGTCTTCCCGCCATCCCGGGAAAAAATCATTGCAGATTTGTGCACCCACTTTGACTTATCCCCCTCATGCTTATTAATCTCAAACTGACAGACTATGGTGCCGTCTTTCAGCATGAACGGAGCTCCTGTCAAGGGTACTGGATCGTGTATGGGGTCTGTACTCATAAGTTCAGGCTTTGACCATGTCCGGCCGTCATTCTCAGAGAAACAAAAGAATATGCGTGTATCCTTGAGACTCTCATTGTCGGGATTATAATAGGGCTTTGATAATTCAGAACTGTCAAACCAGTTTGATACCATAAGTACACGTTTCCCACCCAGGGACAGGAAATATAACATCCTGCTCTGCCCCGGCACACCGTTAATATCGGGAAGTTTAAAAGGCTCATAAGGTGTCACCCAGGTTTTGCCCTCATCATCTGACATCGTCATTACCGCATGCTGGAAATCACAGTCACCTTTTTTTTCGGAGGCCTTGAAACCGCACAGCCATCGTCCGGAGGGCAGTTTCTCAATACAGGGAAATGCGTTGCTGTTGAAATTCTTGTTGTCTAATGGTTTTGTTACAATACCTCTGGTTAGTATTTTCATAAATATACACCTTTCTGATTTTTATTTTCTACTTTATAAGACGTTTAAAACCGCTGTGAGCCACCGGTCCTTTCAAATTGTCACTGATTTTATCTTTCGCTATGATACCGGCCATCCTGCTGAAAACCTTATCAATCGCTTCACCATAGAGGTCTACCGTCTCTCTGGTATGGGTCAGGGTAGGATAAATCGACCCGGCTGCCAGAAATCCCTGTTCGAGCATCAATTGAGTGTAGAGGGTTCTCAGTTCATCGGCCTTTGGATGATCAAAACGGAAATGAGCCAAACAGGGATATCCCGGGTCAAAGACAACAGGCAGCTCATAACTTGCAGCATGCCTCTTCCAGTAATCAAGGACCTGGTTTCCAATACCGGCAACATGCGCAGGTACATCCATACGCTCCATCTTTTCCAGTACTGCCAGAGCGGCAGCGGGACCGATTCCCTCCGTCCAATAGGTACTGCTGATAAATGATGTAT
>JAGLNY010000146.1 GCA_023139255.1 Spirochaetales bacterium | reverse complement strand
AACTTGTAAAATGTACCTGGTACCCGGAATACTGATTAACTTCATCTGGAACCGTTTAAAGAGGAACTCTCATCTCATAACATCTTGAAATAAATCTTACAGTAGAGAACTTAAAAAAACTCGTTAATCCTTTTTTTGTTTCCTGCACTTTCTGGAACTTCTGCCCCCACTACCGAAGATAATCATCAACCCAAATACGAATCCAAAATTATACCAGTTTCCATTATTGTGGAGTTCATAAATACCAATTGAATCTTTAAACAATGAAACAATAAACACAAAGGGTGCAATTAGTCCATGCCACAAACCCATCCAGAACCCGGCAACTTCACCAGAATCTGCGGCCACATTTTCCAATTCATTCACTCCGGCTGCACAACCAGTAATCAGCAGGATCATAAACAGCACCACCAATACTAAATAGAATTTTTTCATACCCACTCCTTTTGTCTTGGATTGGCTATCAGGTCTTATTATCCTTAACCAATTTTGCCACCCACTCTTTATTATTCCATAGGGCACATCCACCCTGATACTCAAATAATTTGTCATGATTCTCTCGAATAGTGCTCAAAAACCTTGATTGCAGAGCCTCTTTAAGAGAAACCTCTTTTAGCGAATCTGTTGAATAAGGTGAAAATGGACAGGGCTCCATATCACCTGCTGGATTAATATGGAAGAAACCTCTACCAGCCGATAAACAACCGCCGAATTGCGCCTCATCCCCTGGAAAAGAGATGAACATTGCATTAAATCGTTTTCTCAGTCGAATCAACGATTTCTCAAGATCTTCACGTTCAGTAATTGATAAACATTTAGACTCCGACCCCGGTTCAAAGGGTACATACTCATTGTAAAAAAAGAGATTAACTCCAAATCGCATCAACCACCTTACATATTCAGAATCAGTAATTATGTTCACATTTTCCTTAGTGACCATGAAAGAGACTCCAATGAATATCCTGTTCTGTTTCATTACCTCGAGAACCTTCAAGACTTTGGAATGTACATCCTTCCCACGACGTTTATCAGTGTCAAATTCCGTACCCTCCAGACTTACGATAGGAACAATATTAGGTTGCTGCCGGAAAATCTCAATATGACTCTTATCAACAAGCAAGCCATTTGTAAAAAGGGGGAATAACATTCCTGGAAATTTATTGGTGATAGAAAACAAACCGGAACGCTTCAGTGGTTCACCACCAGAAAGAAGTGTAATCGAAGTACCCAACTCTTCTGCCTGGATTAAAATCGATTCCAACTCATTATCCGTCATGTCCGGTCTTTCAGCTGCATGATTCTCTTTGGAAAAACAGCCACTGCAATGCAGATTACAGGCACTTGTGACACTGACAATCATGAAAGGAGGCACAGTTACCCCCTCTTCCTGCCTAAATTTCCGCAACGTATATGCCTTTCTCTGTTTTTGCATAAAGGAGACCAGAAAAATAAGAAAGGAAAAACGGAACAGAGAAATTCGCAAGGCACCCCGGAATAATTTCTTGATCTCTATTTCCAAAGGGATTCGAAAAGCTAAATCTTTATCTACCATAGTTTTTTCAGTTACGGGCATACAAACAACCTCACAAAATTCTCTCTCGATGTCTCTATATCAAATTACTATACAATGAATTATAGCACAAGGTTACAGCGGACCTCTTGAAAGATATCGAACTTTTTTACTATGATGTTTTCAGGAAGCTATATATATACAAATACTAATGGCAACAAAAGAGTGCAGTATGAAAATAGATGAAAATCAGGAGTTTCTCCTAGAATTAGCCAATACAAAAATTCCCTTTGGGAAATATGCCGGACGTTATTTAGTGGATCTCCCTGAAACCTATGTGCTCTGGTTCAAAGAGAAAGGTTACCCCCAAGGGAAATTGGGGTTGATGATGGAACTACTGATGGAGATCAAGCTCAATGGGCTTGAAGGACTTATCAGACCTCTCCGTATGTTTTCAGGTGCCAGGCACCCGGGCAAAATTTTCCAATCAGATTTACACCTAAACCTGCATTTTAAGCATGTAGTTGCTATGTTTCCTCATTTTTTTTGTGTATCTGTGTATTTCGGTGCCTGGCACTGCAGTCAAAGTTTTTGGGCATTTGTGGAATCGGGTGCCATGTTCATAAGTGAAAATTTTCAAACGATTCTTCTCAAATAACTGCATTTAAAGCATGTAGAATCAACATTTCCCCCAATTTATTGGGTGTTTGTGTACGACGGTGCCTGGCACCGTCGTATATAAGTTTGTATCTCTTTCCGCAGTTATATATTGGCAGACATGTGAAGGGTTGTCTGAAAAAAACAAATAAAAAAGCTGCCTCGATAAGGGACAGCTTTCCAGTTCAGATACTATTGTATAAGATCAATTAATAATTATTTTGTCTTGGTTTTCTTTCGAGAGCTTCGTTTACACGAATGTTTCTTCCACCGCTTTCTTTGCCGTCAAGTTCAGAAATTGCAGCGTCAGCGGCTGAACCGTCTTCCATTTCTACAAAACCAAAGCCCTTAGACCGGTTAGTATCTCGGTCAACAATAATGTTAACACTCAGCACAGTTCCGTACTGTTCGAAAAGATTCTGAAGATCGTCTTCAGTTGTTGTGTAACTGATGTTACCTACATAGATTTTTTTTGCCATAATACAGCATTCCTTTTCCGGAAACAAATAAATGCTTCCTTTAATTTAAGATTTGCTTCATCAGGATGGTACACTTGATTAAATTAAATTTAATTAATCTGATAGGAAGTTCTAAAAATAAGAAGAAACCATGAACCAGAAAGCAGAAATAAAAATTATCAGCTGCAGCATTAGCTAAAGCAAGTCGAGGTTAGCATGTAAGTATTTATTAGTCAATGAGATATTTTGAAGTATTTTGAATCGCGCCCAGTAAATCATGGACGACAGTGCCTGGCACCTGGAATATAGGTTTACGCCGGAATGCCCGGCAGGTTTAGTCCGGAATTCTCAGTAGGTATCTTTGACTTAACTATTCTTATTACCTCTTGCCATAACCCTCTATATCAAGTTTCATCAAACAAGCTGTAAATTGTCTCCCAGGATATTTAAACATTTTCTCTGACACTTTTGAAAATCCATAATCGGAGTAATAATTTTCAAGAAAATTTCCATCTTTATAACAATCTAATAATAATGTTTGAATATTATTAGCAATTGCAACTTTTTGTACTTCACATAGTATTTCATACCCAAAATTATTATTTTTATAAATCGGGTTAGTATAAAGTGCAGACACCCAGAGAAAAGTGGTGTTTGAATCTTTACTATCCCAATCACTTAATTTATTCCTTTTTGATAAAGTAACAATTCCTAATAGCTGTAAATTGTTAAAATATCCATAGTTTTCTTTCTGATAATGATTTTCAATGTAGTTAACTCTTGCAGGAAAAGGAAAGGGATATTGATTGATGCCTTTAGCCTCTAAGTAAGTGAAGCGTTGTTTTACTATATCAT
The DNA here is from genome assembly GCA_023139255.1 of Spirochaetales bacterium. Lineage (GTDB taxonomy): Bacteria > Spirochaetota > Spirochaetia > JABMQR01 > JABMQR01 > JABMQR01. The sequence continues at coordinate 3,026 of JAGLNY010000146.1, read as the reverse complement.
AGGCAATATCTATTTCTGTATTTGTTAATATTCTGAATTTCATATTTCTTATAAATCTATTTTAGTGATGAAACAGGCGAACCCCAGTATCAATGAATGCAATACCATATTTATCAGCAGTTTCTATTATTTCCTTATCCCGGATAGAACCCATAGGAGAAGCAATAAATTTAATCCCATATTCATTAGCAAGTTCAATATTATCAATTTGAGGGAAAAAACCATCCGATACCAGACAAGTATCTGATAGATTCTTTAGAAGATTTTGTTTTCCAAATTTTTTCGCTCTTTCCTGTTCGATTAACTGGTCAAGTTCTGTACGTTTTAATCCTTTGGAATTTTCTAGAAATGAATAATCAAGATTTAGTTTCTGATACCAATTATTTGCTTTTGAGAGGGCCAGATTTGAGCAAAGAATTCGTGATTGTTGACCTGAACCTATTCCAATAACTTGCCCATCACTAACTATACAGATTGAATTTGACTGTGTATATTTTAAAGAAATCATACCAAGTTTAATGTCTGAAATGTTTTTAGAAGTTAAATTATTTGTCTTTGTTGCAACATTACCGAAAAGTTTATCCGTGATTTTTAGTGAATTACGTTTTTGCTTAATCGTAATACCAAATACATCCCGAGATTCTATTTCTTCAGGAATATAATCCGGATTGATTTGGAAGATAACATAGTTACCTTTTTGCTTTGAGCTAAGTACTTTTAGAGCCTCTCTGGAATATTCTGGGGCAATAATGCCATCAGAGACCTCTGATTTAATGTTTTTAGCAGTATCAATGTCTACTTCATGATTTATAGCAATAAAATCACCAAATGAAGCCAATCGGTCTACTCCTCTTGCTCGAATATATGCTGATGAAAGGAAAGAAGTAGGATGCTTGATGAGATATGCTTTTCTCTCTAAATCTGTCAAATCCTTTGAGACAGCAACACCTGATGGAGTAACATGTTTGAAAGATGCCGCTGCTTTTAATCCCAAACTTTGACTTATTTCTTGAACCAATTGCCATGAGTTTAATGCATCCAGTACATTTATATAACTTGGGTTCCCATTGATAAGTTTAAAGACATCAGATTTATCAAGAACTTCAGCAAAATCCTGGTTAGGATTCATTCCATATTTTAATTTCATTTTCAACAACCTGTAGATGAGTAAATTTAAGATTCAAAGTGTACCTTATTCCATAACTTTACACTACCGAACTACCCTATGTGTCAAGAATTGATGACGGTGGATTGCTTAAATAACGCTTAAATGCCAACCGACACATAGTTGGGGTCTCATCTTTCGTTTCTGGATACAGTGTTTCATAAAGCTCTGGTTGATCGTAGAGCAGGTTTTTTATGTTTTTATCCATGAATCATTTCCTTTGTCGAACGTTTAGGATAAGCAGCTGAGTTTTCGAAGTCACTATCTGTTTATTAGTATTTTTCTATTCTAAATCTGTAATACAAATGTCTAACTTCCATAGGGAAATTCTTTAATTTCCCGGAATTTGTTGTATATTTCGGTTTTATCTGGACAAGCCGGTTTTGTTCACCAGAATGAAGATCAATAATAAATGTTTTTGAGTGTTTGTGGAATCGGGGACCATGTTCAGAAGTGAAATTTCTCAAATGATTCTTCTCAAATAACTGCATTTAAAGCATGTAGCATCAACATTTCCCCAAATTTATTGGGTGTTTGTGGACAACGGTGCCTGGCACCCGGAAATCACTTTGAGACAAAGAATGGGAACGTTCTAACACCCTCATACCAACTGATTTCAGGTAGTCTGGGAGAGAAGATAGTCAATTACTGTGGTGAAGGCTCAATAAATATACTTTTTGATGAAATAAAAGAAAATGAATTGATGCTGTGTAACGGGCGTGTTCTGCCCGATAAAAGTAGAATTGGATTAAAAAGTCGTTATGCCGTACTCTGGGATTTCTTTATTGAACACATACCATCAAAATTATCATTTGTTATAGAAACCGGATCTTTATGTGATTTGTATCTGAATGGTATCAAGATAGATGATCACCTAAAAAAGGAAAGATTTTGGGGTATAAAAAATGGAAGGATAGATATAGCTTCATTTGTACACAAAGGTGATAACAGGCTGCTTATGATCGTCGAAACACCAGATTGGGAAATTTCGCATAAAATACCTTTCATATATCTTTGCGGTGATTTTTTGCTTGAAGATAGAAAAATAATCAAATCACAAAGAGGTATCAACCCTCTTCCATGGAACAAACAAGGATATCCATATTATTCTGGAGATGCATCCTACTACAATAAGATAGAGATAAACAGTGATTTTAGGAAAGCAGTAATAAACATCGATACGAGAGACGCGGTCGAGGTATCCATTAATAACAATCAAGTTGGGAAAAGATTATGGCCGCCATATGAATTGGATATAACTGGATTTATAAAAAAAGGCAGTAATGAAATAAAATTGGAAGTCACCAGTACATATGCCAATCTGATGGGAGATAAGATAGACAACGGTATCAACAGGGCACCACAGATCTTTTTGTTCGAATAGAGTTTTTCTGTTAAAAATATGTAAAAGAGAGAAAATAAAACTCAATATTATGTGAACTGTACAAATAAGCTGCAATGCGTTTAATGTGTATTTTTGGATCCCGGTGCTCCCTGGTTCAACAGCCTTATAAATTTGTGACGGTTAAACTAACGGGAAAATCGGTATTTATGTGAAAAATCCCGGGTACCGCAAATATCGGAATTCATTGTATAAGTTTTGGTTTAATTCGGACAAACCGGTTTGTTCGCTAAAATGAAGATCTTAAAAGTTTTTGAGTATTTATGGAATCGGGTGCCATGTTCAGAAACGAAAACTCTCAAACAACTCTTCTCAAATAACTGCATTTAAAGCATGTAGCATCACTATTTCTCCCAATTTATTGGGTGTTTGTGGACGACAGTGCCTGGCACCTGGAATACGCTGTCGGGGGTGGGGTTTATTTGACGGTTACGGTTTAATTGACGGTTACTGGGTTTC
>JAGLNY010000145.1 GCA_023139255.1 Spirochaetales bacterium | reverse complement strand
GTATCCCGGTGCCTGGCACCGGGATCTTTTTTCGCAAATATTTCTGATCCGTTTTTTAAGAATTGCTTCTTCCATGTTGTAATCTGGTTAGGGTGCACATTATATTCTGCAGCTATTTCAGTTACTTGGCGTTGCCCTTTTATAGCTTCCAGGACTATAGTAAATTTCAATGCATTACTAAATGTTCTTCTTTTCTTTGACACTTTTTATCTCCGTGTTTTTAGTACATCAAACTAAGATTGATGTCCTAATTCACGGGTCCATTATACTACTTTACCTATGTTAATTAGTTGATACTCAATAACTACCAAGTTTGTCCTTTATGTGCATCGTAGAAGTATTGCGTTCTCACACTCTGTAAAATATACTATATATTATATATTTCAAAGGAGGAAACAAATGAAATGTAATAACAAGCGCATCGTTGTTGTACTCGTGGTGCTTATGTTTATTGCATCATCGTTAACCGCTCTGGAAGTTGCACTTCGCGATACTGAAAAACATGAAATCTATTCCGAGATTGTACGTAAGGATTACACTATAACAGTCGCACTTCCAAAAAATTATGAAAGGAGTACGCGCAGATACCCCGTGGTATACGTGCTTGATGGTGACGCCAATTTCGCTCTTACTACCGAGACAGCACGTCCGCTTATGGAGGTAGAAGGCCTGTCAGAGATGATTATTGTAGGGATTGGGTACGGAGTATCCCCAGGGGAAGCTGTGTGGCTTGCGCGACGTGAACGCGACTTTACCCCTGTAAGGATGGTTTACAGAGAAGCTGGCGAGACAGGAGGTGCTTTCAAGTTTATAGCTTTCATCAAAGATGAACTTATCCCCTTTGTAGAATCTAATTATCGCGCAATGCCGGAGGATAGAACCATAATGGGGCACTCCTTGGGAGGCCTTTTCGTGCTTTATTCGCTTTTCCGTGCGCCTGATGTTTTCAACAAGTACGCGGCTATGAGTTCTTCTTTATGGTGGGCTGCGGCCAGTGCTTGGGAACCGTGGCAGAACTGGACAATATTTAAATACGAAGAGGAATATGCGCAAAACAATACTGATTTATCCGCTAAACTGTTCATGTCAATTGGAACGCTTGAAATTTTAGATGGGGAGCAGATGGATGTATCCTATTATGAAAAGCTCTATACGAAACTGGAAGATCGTGGTTATGCCAGTCTGGAAACGGAATTGCTGATTATGGACAATGAGACTCATTATTCCAGCCTTCCTGGGGCGATTTCCCGAGCTTTAAGGGTGCTTTTCCCGTAAAATTGAACAATGATGTATTTCGGTGACTGGTTTAACTTTCAGCAATAATTTCATTATTCCATAGTTTTGCAAAAAAATATATTTGGTGGGGTGACACCCCTCATTAACCTGCCACTTTATATGATAAGTCAGGCGAAAAGAATAGTGAATAAGCTGCAATAGCGGTACCATGGGAAGCTCCGAATAACTCGATTGGGAAAGTATAAACACTGGAAAAAAGAGCGTGCAAATGATCAGTGATAATTTTATTTTCCTGTCGGTAGTTTTAATTGTCGTTGAATAAGCAACTATTACCTCATATGATAATCAGTTCACGTATACGCAGTAATGAGAATCAGCTTTAAATAATCGGTATCCTGTTAAAAAACAAAAAAAAACAGAAAACCCTCATTCCACCCATACTTCCACAAAAA
>JAGLNY010000144.1 GCA_023139255.1 Spirochaetales bacterium | reverse complement strand
GGTTTGCCTGACAAAAAAAATCCCAGCTGAATACAGGACTCAGCTGAGAATTAACTTAGTAGTAGGTGATAATTGTGGATTCTCCCGATAACACCAGCTGGTTATAAAGACTGTCAAGTTCTACATTGAAGAAATTTGCAATCTGGACATCATAATATCCAGCCGGTAAAGTCAGGTAGTAGGCATCACCAGGCTCTATTATATCATCCCCAAGTACATCGTCACCCCAATTCATTGAACTTGCATTACTAACATACATAAAATAGATAGTTTCATCAGACTGATTGTCCAGTACAATAAAACCTGTATCATCCAGTCCTCCAAGTATAAAACAGGATGACAGACCCATTATCAGGCCAACGGTTAAGAACAACATTAAAATTCTTTGTATTTTTTTCATATTTTTTTCCTCATGTTCTTACATAATACTCTGCACAGGAAGAAATGTAAAAGAGTTTTTTAGATGTGTGAATTGCTTGTTTGTGTTTCGATCCGGAAGACCGGGTTACTGAGTTTCCCTCTTTTTCCTTGTCGGGATAAGTGTTGCCGCTGCTATACCACTGATTACAATGACAATAAATCCCAAAATTAACCAGTATCCTAATCCTGGTGGAAATGTGAAACGGATAAGTGATGGTGATGTATTAAGTACGGCTGAATATGCCGGTGAAATTTGTTTTACTGATTCAGGAGGGGTGACATTAATTATTGATACTGGCTCAATGTAAGAATTTGCGGTAGAAGACTTAGCAGTATTCTGGTTGCCTATGATTCCTGTCACTGCACTGGTTGACTCGCTGGAAACTGAAACAGAAAAAGAGTTTCCTTGTTCTGCTCCTGCTATTTCGATTTTTTTCGGTAAAGAAATTACTCCAACAATCGCTGTTCTGTCGATGAAGGAAGCAGTTAGCGGATAGGTTTTTTGCATTGTTCTGAGTGCATTCAGGTAAACAGGACGCTTTTCAATTACATCCAGTTCCTCGATTTCATCAATTTCTGCAACCAGGATGGGATTTTCAGGAACAACTACAGGTGCTGAATCCGTTTCTACAACAGGAGAGAGTGGTGATAAAACTGGCTGACGCCCTGCTGCAGATAAAATTGCAGAGAGAGGTGACTCTTCCGTGCTGATGCCTGTACTGGTGTCGAGTGGAACAGGAGGCTGCGGTTCTTCGCTAATTTCAACTGATTTTTCAATCCCAACAGGACTTTGCTCCGGTATGAATGCAGTTGAGACTGGGGCTACAGGTGTGTAACAGGCAGTAAGAGAGAGAAGGAGCAAAACTGTGAATATTTTTATAACTGTGTTAAGAGATATTTTCTGTTTTTTATAAAGTGCTTCCATAATCATTCTCACCTATTGTATCACTACTTGGTTTAATGTCAATAAACCAATACTCTCTTTTGTGGAAATAATCCACGTAACAAAAACAACTCTACCCCATATATAGTTACTCTTTTTACAGAACTTAATGTAACTATTCAGGTTAACGGGGAAATCTTCCTGTCTTTCGGTCTTCAGTTTTCTGTCTATATCTGTGGTTTATTACTGAGTGAGATATCTACATGCACTCTGTTGATTTACCTGGGAATCCTTTTCAGTTTAAGGAACTTTTGGAGGTAAGGGGAGTCGAACCCCTGACCTCTTGAATGCCATTCAAGCACTCTAGCCAACTGAGCTATACCCCCAAAGTATACCTAAACAAACCCGACTTCCTGAGAAGTTAATTGAGGATACCTATATGTAAGCTTTCTGTCAATTGCTTCTCATGCGAATGAGTAATGTGTATATTAATGAGTGGAATTCAAGTGTCTTGTGTATAGAAAGAATTGCATGTTTTATATATAAATAGTAATGGCTGATATAAATATATTATTACTATCGAGTTTTACGCTTTGGGGTGCAGCTGTCGGAACTATTGTAGGTTTTACCGCTGTTGGAACTGGTTTGCTTGGCGTAAGCGGGCTTATGCTAATTTTTGGATTTGATCCATTGATTTCTGTCGGGACAATGGGAGTCACAGGATTTTTCCTGATGTTTTCTGGAGCAATACAGCATAAAAAAAACAATAACATCCATATGCCTGTCGCACTTATGACAGCAGCTACCGCTGTCCCAATGTCGTATATAACAGCAACCTATGCAGAAAAAATAAACGATATAATTCCATTGAGATATATTCTTGGCGGAATAATAATATTATCAGCGGGTCTGCTATTTTACCGATACTTCATTATGAAAAACGATGAAGCACCCTTTCAGTTTTCAACCTGGAAAAAATTCTCAGCACCTATTATGGGAATAATCCTTGGCGGGCTTATGGGCGTAACCAGTATCAGCGGGTCTATTCTTGTAGTAATGTTCCTGCTGGTAATGCATATGCCGGCGGTAATGGCGGTTGGGACAACCAGTGCGGTAAGTGCTGTTTCTCTTCTGGTAGCAGGAATTGCACATGTTCATGGTGGGAATGTTGATTGGCCGGCTATACTGGGATTGGTGCCGGGGGCTCTCATTGGCGCTGCTATCGGTGCAAAATTTTCAGACTATGTTCCGGTTAAGATATTGCGTATTGGAATTTTACTGATACTACTTGCCGCAGGCGTAATGATATTTGTGTAAGGTTATTTTTTGCTGGAAATCAATTTTCCAATTTCCTCTGATGTTGGGGGACAGCCCGGAACATACCGGGTAAAAGCTGCTGTACATTGCCCAATCCCAACACAGGACTCAGGGAAATTCCGGGAACTGCTTTTTTTCTTGAAAGCCCTGCCGATTGCGAAATTAGTATTACCTGAATCTTTCATGGATCTCAATGCGCCGACCAGTGCGGCATAACACGACGAACAGGCATCCTGTTCATCAACTCTTTTTACAATACGTTCAAGAGACTCGTCCCGTAATACCGGATTTTCCAGATCGGGATTGTTGAGTTCAAGAATATGATTCCCGTCACCCTCCCATAAAGATCCAACCCCTAGTTCTGCCGAACGGGTAATATAGGGAACATCTGAATGATGCAGGTTTATGAGGGACACAGCATAACTATCCAGCAGTACAGGATCATTACAACAGAGAATTCTGTTAAGGGAGGATGGGGAGCCGCCCTCCTCATATGTTGGGTCTCCGCAGATACCATCCATAACTATGAAGTCCTGTTTGATTATGGTATTGAGCCTGGCAATGGGTTCGTGTAGCCCCACAGAATGAAAGCGTCGTTTCTCTGAATCCGGTATACAGCCTTTCAAATTTTTCAAGGCCCCGGTGTAATGTGTTTGGCAATGTCCTTTGAGGACCGGGATATTGATAAG
>JAGLNY010000143.1 GCA_023139255.1 Spirochaetales bacterium | reverse complement strand
ATCAACTGTGATAGGCTCATCTTTTTGGGTGTTAATCAGTTTTACTCCCATTCTTTGGGCAAATTTTTCATAACCGCAGATTTTATATGCTTTATCGGTGTTGCCCCCGACCCAGGATCCCTCAATTATTCCAATGTTTTCATACCCATAAGATTTCAGGTACTCAACTATTCCCTCACATATTTCGGGGTGGGTAGTTGCTCCGCGATCAGCCGGTTTTGATACGACCAGGTTTGGTTTTAACGCTATAAAGGAGTGTTTGTCTTCCGGTAAACGGTCTTTAAGAGAGACGGTTTCAAGAAGGGTTGTTGTCATCTCCTGTAATGAGTGGATTTTTCGGGTTTTGTATATTACTGCAATAGGACGATCAGGAATTGAATTCATTCTTTTTCTCCTGGATGATGGGTATGGGTCTGATTAACTGTTTCATCTTAAGATTAACCTGCTTGTAGTGTTACACATCCCAGTGCCTGGAACCAGAAGGGGTCACTCATCCTTGCTGATCCATCCGGATGTACCATACTCTGCTAAAACAGCCTCACTTACTCCCAAGCCCAATTGAGCCATGCGGCTGGCAAGCCATTCCGGCACTTTTCCATAATGGAGCGGCAAATCCGCTGTTCCGGTACGTATCATATGTTAAGCATATCAGGAATTTAAGATTAAATACAAATAAAAGATAACATTTTTGTAAATAACATATTGTAATCTATATAACATTCTGTTATTATCGCAACAATTAATTATAAGAACTTTAGAAATAAAGTAAAAACATTGTGAAAGAGTATGAATTAATTCATACTACAACTTTCAGGGGGAAAGAAAAACATGAACAAAATAAAAGTAGCGATAATAGGTGCAACCGGAGCAGTCGGACAGGTCTTTATGTGGATGCTCGCAGATCACGATTGGTTTGAAATAGAATATATTACTGCAACTTCTGCAAGAATCGGTAAAAAATATGGAAATTCCGTGCACTGGGTACTTCCGTTTGAGATGGCCGAAAATTTAAAGTCTATAGAAATGAAGGAATACAATCTTGAGGCTATGAAAGAAGCTGGGGTCCAGATTGTCTTTTCTGCAATGCCTGCTGATATTGCTGCGGTAGCTGAGCCGGAATTGCGTGATGCCGGTTTTCACGTCTTCTCAAATGCCGGGGCAATGCGTTATGAGCACAATGTGCCGATTCTTATCCCGGAAGCAAATCTTGAATCCCTCCATCTAATTAATGAGCAGGGGTATCCGGATGGTGGTTTTATTGTGACCAATGCCAACTGCTCAACAACAGGGCTGGCAATAGCTTTATCACCATTGGTTAAGTTCGGAATAAGAGAACTTTCAATATCCACCTATCAGTCAGTAAGCGGGGCAGGGTATCCCGGATTGTCTTCTTTTGACATAACTGACAATGTAATTCCCTATATTGGCGGTGAAGAGGAAAAAATTGAGAAAGAGATAAAAAAGATTCTTTCCATTAACCCGGAAGTGTATGCTTATTGTGCCCGTGTCCCTGTTATGTTCGGCCATATTGAGACTGTCTGGATTGAGTTTGATCAGGAAGTTTCTGTGGAAGATATAATTGAGGCCTGGGACACATTTATAATTAATGAGTCAGGATTGCCCTCCTCACCGGTGAAGCCGGTTATATATGATACAGATAATACCTTCCCTCAGCCGAAGTATGCTTTCTGGGGAACACCGCGCGGAATGGTAACTTATACAGGCAGACTGAAAAAGAGAAACAACCGGATAGGGTTTACCCTGATGGTCAATAATGTTGTGAAAGGTGCTGCCGGCGGTTCAATCCAGAACGCTGAGGCATTTGTACAAATGTATAATCACAGATAAAGAGACAATTACAGAGAATCGGAACAAAAATTTGTTTTGTTCCGATTTATACATTATGTCTATACATTGAAAACGCCCTGTCAGGGTGTTTTTTTTAGCGGTGTATCTGCATAAGGAAATTCTGTGGAAATAGGTCTGGAAGCACTTTCTGAAAGGATTGATGGGCATGTGAACATATTAATAGTAAACAAGGAAACCAAAAACCTTTTACTATATTCATAGTACAAACAGGCTAAGTGGTTTTCTTTCAAATAAATTCCGGTGTCTGAATGCTGACAATATACTACTGCACATAGTATAATAAAACAGTAAGAAATCGAGGTGATAGTTCTACGTTTATAACCTGAGTGTCGGGAGGAAATCTATGAAAAAGCAGGAAGTTGTGCGTAAAATGCAGTATGCAGGATCATGGTATGAGAGTGACCCGGATTTGCTTAAGGACCATATAGTAAAGGCGCTTAATGAAGCAGAAAACCGGGCGGTAACTTCATCAGAAAAAAAGACCGGAGCATGTCTGGCTATGCTGCCGCATGCAGGTTTGTTATATTCTTCGAAGGGGATCGCAGATTTCTTTACTGTTTTACCGATAAAAACATCAAACATATTGATAATAGCCCCATCTCACTATGCACATATTCCCCCTGATACATTTACTACAGCAGATTTTACTGTTGCTGAAACACCTTTAGCCGATTTAAGGGTTATGCCGCTGAATGAGATCCTACCGGGAAGAGTAATGCATCTTGACAAAAAATCTTTGGAACTTGAGCATGCCATCGAAATGTTTTTACCCTTTTGTGCAAATTTGCAGCTTCAAAGTAAAAAAGATATAACTATTGGGATGTGCCTTGTATCTGATGTATCTAGTGAAAAATCTACAGATATGCTTAGTGAGGCTATTTTAGAGGCAACTGATGATGGACAGATTTTAAATGGGCAAACTCTCATAATTGCAAGTTCTGATTTCACACATTATGGGAGAAGATTCGGATACACTCCTTTTAGTGATGCATCTCATGGGCTTCATAAGAGTGAGATTAGTGAAATTGAGGAGCAAGTGCTGAGGCATGACAGGAAATATGCTGAGAAATTTGCTTCGGGCGATATTGGGGAATTACTGTCTCTGAAAGAAAAAGAGCAGCCGTCTATATGCGGCTTTGCCTCGGGGTTAATTGTATCAAATATAGCAAAGAAATTAGGTATGACAGGGCAAATTAGAAATCAGTATACTTCAAATAGTATATCCGGGCCTTCATCCGATTTTGTCTCTTATTGCTCAATTTTATGGAGGTAATAATGACCCGCCTGAAAAAAGCAAACCGGATATTACTGCTTAAGCTGGCACGAGAGAGTATTGCTGAGCATTTAGTTGGTACACTATCTGTAACATACCGAGAATTGACACAGAATCAGGTTCCTGAGGACTTTCTTACAGAAAACGGAGTGTTTGTCACACTGAAAAAAAAAGACAGCATACCTGAAGAATTAGCTCTGCGTGGGTGCATAGGAAATATATTGGGAAAATACCCGTTATATGAATCCATACGGCGGCTCGCAGTAGAAGCAGCTGTCGAAGATCCAAGATTTCAGCCTGTGAACAGTATAGAGGAATTGGGATCTCTGATTATTGAGATATCAATATTAACTATTCCCAAACAGATAGTATCATATAAGGAGATTGTTGTTGGCAGGGATGGGATTCTGCTTCATTGTCAGGGACATACCGCAGTATTCCTTCCACAGGTAGCGGTGGAGCAGGAATGGAGCCTTGAGGAGACCTTGACGCATCTCTCACTTAAAGCAGGGTTGGGGGTGAAGGCCTGGAAGGATCCTTATTGTCAATTCCATGTATTTCAAGCCGAAATATTATCGGAGCTTGATTCGCAATGACTGCAGAGACTTCAAGTGCGGGGACTACAGGAAAAATCCATTGTGAATTCTGTTTTCACAGATGCCGGCTTGGTGAAGGGAAAATCGGGATTTGCGGGGTACGTAAAAACCTGAACGGGAAGATGATTACGACTGTGTATGGACAGGTAGTCTCTGCCGGTGTAGATCCTATTGAGAAGAAACCGTTTTATCATGTCAGGCCGGGAACCAGTACCTTGTCGGCAGCACTGCCGGGATGTAATTTCCAATGCCTTTTTTGCCAGAATCATGCAATATCACAGTATAATGAGTCACAATATGCTCTTTCAGGCAGTAATACGCCCTTAACCAGTCCGCAAAAACTCATGGAGTTAATGCTTGGGCATAATCTTGAGATTATGACCTATACCTATTCTGACCCGGTTGTCTGGCAGGATTATATGCTTGATACTGCAAAGCTGGTAAAGGAGAAGGAGAATGGTCTTAACTGCATGATAACCAATGGAAGCATGACGCATCAATCCCTGATCGGTATGCTGGATTATATAGATGCTTTTAATATTGATGTTAAAGGGAATGAGGAGTTTTACCGCAAATTCTGTAAGGGGAGTTTTATTCCTGTTTTGAATAATCTTGAGAGAATCAGTGCAGACGGGAGAGCCGTTGTGGAGGTAACAACGCTTGTTCTGGAGGGCGAGCATACCCTTGATGAGATCTATTGGCTGGGAAGCCGCCTGCGGGGTGCAGGGGTAAAAGTCTGGCATCTCAGCAGGTTCTTTCCTGCCTACAAAATGAGGGAACGTCAGGCGACATCGGAAACGTTCCTCAATGCGATGCTGCAGACAGCTTCAGAATCGGGAATTCCCTTTATTTATAGTGGTAACAGTCAGGAGCAATTGTTTACAGCTACTGTTTGCCCGGGATGCGGAACAGCACTTATTCCAACTCACAGCTATGGTGGTGAGGCAGGAATTTCAGTAAACAAATATATTCGGGATGGGAAATGTCTTCAATGCGGTGAGCATATATATGGGTTATTCTAGTGTTTACACAGCACTAGCTGTCCTGGAAAAGATATGTTATACAGTTTTTGACATGTACAGTGAAGGTTTTACCGGTTTGGTGCAGATAGTATGGATCTGGGTATCTGCTGCAGTCCCTGCAGCAGCTGATTTTACTTATATCTGAACCCAGGCTGTCTTTGCGGAAGCAGCTCCTGCTGATAAATAGCGGGGGAGAAAAACCGGGGCCGACAGGAAATATATTCTTCTTATAAAATGCAGGTGTTTGATTTGCATCTTCCAACCAATAGTAAGCAGTCCTGACTAAACCAGGATCCCGGTTTACCAGGTTGAAAGCTCTGCTGTTCGCTATGTAAAGATAGTAATCAGCAAAATACTCAAATTCAGGATGCCTTTGTGCCCAGTAGAGATGGCCGATATTGTTAAGGCCAATACGAATTACCGGTTTCGGGGTAATTGTAGTTAACTTTTCCAACAAGGAATCAAGTTTGGTGAAATATAAATCTTCGTTAAACAGTACAGGATTCAGGGATATATAAAATATTCCCCCAATCTGCGGCAAGGTGTCAGGATTATAACGATCAGGATCCAGGATAAAGGGTACAGGACTGTCATAATCCGGTATAATTGATTTTCTATCCGGCAATGGATCAATAATCGGCAATGGATCGATAATCGGGAGTATTAGGAAGGTTTGCCCCAGATCCCGTAAAGAGATCCGTTTTTCCCACAGGGAATCAAGTTTTGCATACCATGCCCTGCGGACAGATTTTAAATTAGAGGCAGGAATAAAAAGTTCTGAATCAGCCTTTCCGGTTTTATTAATTACGCTTGAAGTCCCCATCCTGAACAAGCTTTCTCCTGATGCAGAGAATGTCTTAGCAATAATTTCCTGAAGGTTTGCCGGTTTCCTCGCGATATCTATTGTAAGCGGTTCGGTAATCTTACCTGTAATTTTCAATGTAGGGATTGTTCCTGAAACGGTAATTTGTTCATTAGAAATAGTGATAATAAGGTTTACAGGATGTTTCCACAAAGAATATGATCCCGGATGAAGTTCTGGAAGCTTTTGGTTATGGGCTGATATTTTATAAATCACGGTGTTTTCAGGGATATATACAGGTACCGACAATCGAACAGTCATGCCCGCTGCTGCTTCAACTAACCGGCTGCCGTTTGTTTCGCTTAGCTTTACAACGCTAAACCTCACCGGTTCGGGAATATGTTTCCCCCTGTTTTTATCTTTCAACGCAAGAAGTCCGTCATGCAGGGAAATAGAGTTTGACAATCGAATATCGGCCAAGTTTCTCTTCCGGTCACATTTCACGATTTTACCAATCAGGGTACCCTTGTGTCCAGGATAATCGGGAGAGACAAGGGCTCGTGCAAAGGTTTTTTCTCTCTTTCCCACCCATCCGGTTGTTGTTGAACGGGAAAAAGTAGTCCGAAGTTCTGTGTCATCTGCAGCCGTATTATCCATTAGTGAACGGTAGAATTTTGCGGCTTGAGCTGTATATTCGGGTCCTTTCATCCTTCCTTCAACTTTTATTGCTGATATTCCAATCTTTTTCAGGTCAGCTATCCGGGTTTTTAGTGAAAGATCTTTCATTGAGAAAAAAAATCCGTCACGGGCATTATAACCATCATCAATATTTTCATTTTTCTCCGGTAATTCTACTGTAAACCAGGTTCGGCATATCTGACCGCACTCTCCCCTGTTTGCGGAACGGCCAAGAAGTATGCTTGATGCAAGACATAGACCCGAATACCCGTAGCATAATGCCCCATGGATGAACACCTCAAGTTCCATCTCCGGGCATGAATTCCTGACAGCACGTATTTCATCAAGTGTCAGTTCTCTGGACAGCACGGTACGTTTAACCCCAAACTCTCTCAAAATTTTTATGCCGGACACATTATGCGCGGCTAATTGTGTTGATGCATGTATCGTAAGTTCCGGATAGTTCTCCCGTATGATAGCAAGAACACCAAGATCCTGGACGATAACAGCGTCTGCCTCAATATAAGCAACCTGATCGAGCAGCTTATAGAGATCAGGGAGCTCTTGTTCACGGAGGATTGTATTGCAGGTTATATAGAATTTTTTCCGGGCATTAGCCGTAATGGTCTTGATCCGCCGGAGCTCATCAAAAGTAAAGTTCCTGGCGCTTTTTCGCGCTGAAAAATGTTGGAGACCAAGATATATCGCATCGGCACCATTCTCCAGTGCCCGAATACCGGATTGAAAACTTCCTGCGGGGAGTAATAATTCCATGGTGTTATTTTAAAGATTTTATGTAGTGCATACAAGCAGCTTGCTATGCACAAATACAAGCGGTGTATAAGTGGACAATCTGTTTTGAATTATGATACATATACATCATGAAGACACGAACCCTTGAGTCTGAAACTGCTGCCAAATTATATACTGAAAAACTTCCCAACTGCCGCAATTTCAGGGACATGGGGGGAATCGGGACTTCTTCCGGGAAGGTTGTCAAAAGTGGTCTTCTTTATCGTTCCGGCAGATTAACCTATCTTACTTGCGAAGAACTTCAATTTCTTACGGAACTTGGGATAAGTAAAATTATAGACTTGCGGTCTCATGATGAAATTGCCGCACACCCTGACAGGATCCCGTGTAATGCGGATTATCTTCCGGTTTATGCGGAGATCCCGGATTTCAGTCTTGAAGCTATAATTCAGTTGTTCCGTGAGGCTGCAGCGGACAGGGCGGATACTGAGAAGTATATTATCAGCAGTTATAGAAAGATGCCTAACCTGCTTGGACCATTATTCCGGGAGTTATTTACTATTTTTACTTCCCCTGCATATGTTCCAACCCTCATTCACTGTACCGGGGGAAAGGACCGGACGGGTCTGTTTGCTGCGCTTTTTCTCTATGCACTTGGCGTAGAGGATGATGTAATTATGGAAGATTACCTTATGAGCGGGCATACAGGGGACGACCTGGTTCATACAGCTGAACGTTATTCCGGTTCTTTCCGGAAGTTCGGTGTTGATGTTTCACCGGAAATTACCCATCCACTGCTTACAACAAAGCCCGAATACCTGCAGGCTGCCCTGGATGCAATACGCAGGGAATATGGATCAGTTGTTAGGTACCTCGATACAGTCGCCGCAGTCGGGGCTGCGGAGATACAAAACCTACGGACATTATTTTTGATATAATCTCTTAAAATTTATCTATTAAGGTATTGATCAACACATAATATCTATATATTATCCATAATGGATAACTTTATCACAGGAGTAATAATGGATTTCAAATTTAGTGAATTATTGAAAAGTAAGATGAGCGAGGCCAGTTATACAAAACTTGCTGCTCTCAAGAACGAGAAAGTATTTGATTTTATCGGATCTTTTGCCGAGCACTGCAACCCGGCTACAATTTATGTGTGTGACGACAGCCCGGAAGATGTCGAATATGTAAAAAGCATGGCACTAGAGAAAGGTGAAGAATCAAAGCTTTCCCAGGACGGCCAGACTATTCATTGGGATGGATACGGCGATCAGGCCCGTGACAAAGTAAACACAAAATATCTTGTCTATAAAGAAAATCTTGAGAAAATGAAGTCATTAAACTCAGTCGAATATGAAGAAGGGTATGCTGAGATTATGGGAATTGCAAAAAATAACATGGAAGGAAAAGACACCATCGTGAAATTTTTCTGTGAAGGTCCTGCATTCTCAGAGTTTGCGATACCTTGTGTTCAGTTTACTGATTCCTGGTATGTAGCTCATTCGGAGTCAATTCTCTACAGGCCTGCTTACGCACACTTTTTGGGTATGAAAGATGAAGAAAAAGATGATTTTTTCAGGTTCATCCATTCCGCTGGGGTTCAGGATGAAAGAGGTTGCTCTGTAAATCTCGATAAGAGAAGAATTTACATGGATACCCAGAATAATATCGTATTCTCAATGAATGATCAGTATGCCGGCAACTCGGTTGGACTGAAAAAGCACTCAATGAGACTTGCAATTAACAAATCGGGTAAGGAAGGCTGGCTATGTGAGCACATGTTTGTCATGGCTTGTCTCAATGAAGAGGCAGACCGAAAGACCTACTTTGCAGGTGCGTATCCATCAGCATGTGGAAAAACCTCAACTGCCATGATCCCGGGCGAGGAGATTGTCGGTGATGATATTGCCTACTTTAGAAATATTGATGGTGAATTCCGTGCAGTAAATGTTGAACAGGGAATCTTTGGTATCATCAAAGAAGTAAATGCAAAGGATGATCCGGTCATTTTTGAAAACTTGAACAAACCTCAGGAACTGATCTTCTCAAATGTTCTCCGCGGTCCTGATAATAAACCCTACTGGCTTGGCCAGGGCGTTGAAGCCCCGAAAGAGGGTGATAACCACTCAGGTCCCTGGACAGAGGGAAAAAAGGATGCTAAAGGCAATATTGTCGGAGTAGCACATGGAAATGCACGGTATACCATGCATCTTGATTATCTTGAGAATTTTGATAAAGAAGGTTTTGAAGCAAAACAGGGTGTTAAGGTTGATGGTGTCCTCTATGGCGGACGTGACAGTAATATTTCGGTTCCAGTTGAGGAGTCCCCATCCTGGGAAGACGGTATTCTTCTGAAAGCCTGTACACTTGAATCTGAGACAACTTCCGCAACCTTAGGTGCTGAAGGGGTGAGAACACCCAGCCCGATGGCTAACCTTGACTTTGTATCCTACCCGCTTGGTGAATATACCATGAACAATATTAAGTTTGTTGAAGGTATGAAGGAAGAACCGAAAGTTTTCTCTACAAACTACTTCCTCTTAAATGAGAAGGGAAAATTCTGTACCAGCAAGCTTGCCAAGAGAGTATGGCTGCACTGGGCGGAAGGCAGAGTTCATGGAGAATATGATGCACTTGATACCCCAACCGGTAAAATTCCTCTCTACGAAGACCTGAAGGCTCTTTTCAAGAAATATCTTGATGAAGATTACAAATTGGATGAATATACCTATCAGTTTACTTTCCGCTGTACAAAATGGATTGACAAACTGGAACGTTCAAAGGCTTTCTATGCAAAAATGGATGCAGATTGTCCTCAGTCTATTTTTGATAAATGGGATGCGACAATTGCCAAAATTTCAGCTGCAAGAGATAAGTGCGGCGATTTGATTGA
>JAGLNY010000142.1 GCA_023139255.1 Spirochaetales bacterium | reverse complement strand
ATAAAAAAGTTTTTTTGTATGCAAAACAAGAACATATTTCACTGAATTCATTTGTTAAAGAATCACTTGAGGAAAAAGTACTAAAAGAAGCATAAGCCTCAGAAATGATATTGTTTCTTTTGTGAAACGCCTTTCCTTATATGAAACGCTGGACAAAACCCTTATACTTTTTTATACTCAAGTGAGTAGAAAATATGCAAGAAAACACTAATCTGGTCCCAGCAATAGTAAAAACTCATGCCATCCTGAACTATATGATTACATACGACACTCCCGTTACGCTTTCTGAAGTCAGTAATGAACTGAATCTCCCGAAAACTACTGTATTCAGGCTGTTGGCCAGTCTCTCAGGGTTGGGGTATCTTGAGTATTCCCCTGGAAGCGGCAGATATTCCCTGGGCCCATTTCTGATAACTCTTGGTTATCATGCCAAAAAACGCATCGATGTAAAGCAAACAGCACATCAATATATGAAGGAACTTGCAGAATCCACAAGGGAAACCGTCAAACTCAGCATATACCGAAACAATATAATTTTTGTGATAGATACTATTGAGAGTCCAAGGGATATGCGGATAACAGTAGAAGCGGGTACTATGTTCCCACCTCATATCGGCGCTGCCGGCAAACTGCTTCTGTCACACCAGGATGTTGCAGTTATTACCTCCTACCTTTCAAGTCCCCTGAAGAAATTAACAGAACACTCAATTACAGACCCCATACTACTCGGGAAAATGCTTGATGCTATTAGGGACGGGGAACCCGCTTTGGATAATGAAGAGGAGAGCCCCGGGATACGGGCTGCAGCCTCCCCAATCAGGGATGAATCAGGACGTGTAATTGCTGCTGTAAGCATCCCTTTTATCAGCTCCATGTATTCAGAAAAAGAAATCGATCTGCTCATTGCAAAACTTATGCAGTGTACAGATTCCATATCACAAATTATTGGTTACAGAGGTGTAAAATGATTAACACTATGAAAAGAATAAAAAAAACCAGGATAGTACCGGTAATTAAATTGTCTTCACCGGATCAGGCACTTCCGCTTGGAAAAGCCCTTATTGAGGGAGGCCTTCCCATCGCGGAAATAACATTCCGGTCCCCTGCCGCTGAGAAAGGAATAAGAGTGATGTCCAGGGAGTTTCCTGAAATCCTTATCGGTGCAGGAACTGTCCTTACCCCGGATCAGGCCGACAGGGCAATTAGTGCAGGGGCTGCTTTTATTGTATCCCCCGGCTTTAACCCAACGCTTGTTGACTACTGTATTGGGAAGGGTTATCACATAATTCCCGGGATCGCAAACCCGGGTCAAATTGAGCAGGCAATTGAGCGGGGTCTCACAACCCTGAAACTTTTCCCGGCAGAAGTTCTCGGTGGGATTCGTTTTATAAAAGCGGTATCCCCGGTATATGGGGGAATAAGTTTTATGCCCACCGGCGGAATTTCACCAGCAAACGTTGGGGAATACCTGGCCCAACCGGCTGTAGCGGCATGCGGCGGCAGTTGGATGGTTAAACAGCAATTGCTTGACAGCAATTCATACGACACCGTAACTGCTTTATGCAAAAAAGCCATGAAGCTGGTCGAAGCAGCAC
>JAGLNY010000141.1 GCA_023139255.1 Spirochaetales bacterium | reverse complement strand
AAAAAATGATTAAGAGTTTTATTTTCATAACCTGTTTCAGCATCATGAATTCCGGAAGGCTTGCTGCAACAGTACTCATCATAAAAGCCAGTGTTGTGCCAACCGGAAGCCCCTTTTGGAGCAACGATTCTGCTACAGGAATAATGCCGCTTGCATTCGAGTATAGCGGTATCCCAATACCAACAGCAGCAGGAACTGTCCAGAGTCTGCCTGCACCAAGATAATCCAGAATAAAAGATTCAGGGACAAATCCGTGAAATAATGCCCCAAGCCCGACACCAATAAACACCCATTTCCAGACACGTTTAAGAATAGTACGTAATTCAATTAAGGCAAATGTATTCCGCTCCGAAAAGCCTGGTCTGGCAGGTGTGATGTAAGGATTTTCCTGTACGCCTGCCTGTAAAGTTGCTTTGCCAAGCATATTTCGGGCGAATGGAGTCAAAAATCTATCTGCTTTTATAAAATCAATAAATATTCCGCCAAGAATCCCTGCTGCTATACCTATAGCCGCATATGCTATCATAAATTTCCATCCAAGAAGGCTTCCCAGTAAAACCAACGCGATCTCATTTACAATAGGTGAGGTAATTAAAAAAGCCATAGTTATTCCAAGAGGAATCCCTGCCTGGGTGAATCCCATAAAAAGCGGGATACTGGAACAGGAACAAAATGGTGTTACTGCCCCGAAAATTGATGCCAGCATATAGCCGACGCCGCGGTTTTTTCCGGAGAGAAATTGGCGAATACGTTCTGGCTGAAGCCCGGCGCGTAATAAGGAAATCAAATATATAAGGAGAACAAGAAGAACAAATATTTTAGAAATATCCTCAAAGAAAAATTGCAGGCTTCCTGCAGCACGGGTATCAGGAGATAAGCCCAGCAATGTGTATACAAGAAAATCAGCAAAACGGGTAAAAAGTATCATATTATGTTAACTTCTGCAGGTACAACCGGATTTTTCGGCTGAAACACGAAGAGCACATTGGGTCATCTCTATAACACAGGTTGTTATCAGTTTATAAAATATTTGGTTTCCTGATTTTCTGTAATCAATTAATCCGGCATTATACAGTAGTGAAAGGTGCTTGCTGACTGTGGACTGATCCAGTCCTGTTATTTTAGTTAATTCAGATACATTTGCCTCACTGGAATTCAGTTTGTCAATAATTGCAAGCCTGGATTCGTTTGCGAGTAGTTTATGCAGAGCTGCCTGTTCCCGATAGGTTTTTAGAAGGGTATCATTCATTTTGATACTATATTGCTATATGGCAATATAGTCAAGTAAAAGAGGAGAGATTATTAAAGAACTGCAAGTATCCCGCCAGCAGAACCGATCAAGGTTCCGATTAGTGCCCCTGCAAGAACATCAGTAATAAAATGCTCTCCTGAAGCAGCCCGGAGAAAACCGGTAAGCACCGCCAGCCCCCAACCACTAGCGGATAAAGCACGTTTCACATCAGTATTTGCCTCATTATAGCTAAGGAAAATTGATTGAAATGCAGCAGCAGCAAAGGATAGAGATGTATGCCTGGAAGGGAAAGATTTATTTGGATCTTCACTATCATCTGGAAATGGACGGGTTCTATGAAATGCATTTTTCAATAATTCAGTTGAAAAGTAGACTAATCCAATAGTACCAGCATAGATTGAAGTCTGGTAGGCAGCAATCCCTACCATATCATTCGTTGTTGTACCTTCCTTGAATAGAAATGGCTCTGCTATGGGGTAAATGGGAAAAGTGATGGAGATAATCGCTGATAGCGAAGATATGGAATCGAGAGTTTCATTAAGTTCTGAAGGTAAAAACAGGGCATCAAGTTCCTGGAGGATGGTGCTGTTACTTGAATTTTCTGCTTTCAAGGCCCACGGAGTGGAAGTTATAGTAAACCCTAAGCAAAAAAGAGCGATTAGATACCCTTTGTGTATTCTCAAGCCCAATTGATCCTCCGGAACAGATTAATCTTCTGTTTTTTCAGTATCGTCTTCAAGTTCCGGAACTGATTTCGGGCTAGTATCAAATAAATCAATTAATTTTGATGGAACGACCTTTCTGACAAATGGTTCAAGTCCCGTAAATATCTTGTCATACTCACTTTCGCTCTCTGAAAGCGCGGTTTGCCATGCCGGTGCAAATCCCGGGGCTTTTAATGACATAATTTCAATTGCCCTCTGGTAAACCTGCAGTCTGGCAACTTCCCTTCGATTCGGTTTCTGTGAAAGTGTCCTCACGCTGATTCTGAGATTTTCATTCTGTTTTTTTAAACTTTCAATATCAGTTTTCATCCTGGTAAGTGAATCGGATTCAATATCCATTTTTTGAGTTACGATTGACTTGATTCTCAGGATCTCTTTTTTGTATTTCCTGCGAATTCGAAGGTTGTTAAAAAGAGAAATAATGAAAAGTACAAGGCCAACGCCAAACCCAATTAGTAAAAGCTCCATGTAGTCCTCCGAAACTTATTATTTGACTAAATATATCACGCAAAGAGAATATCGTATAGAACCAGTTATTAATTTTTTGCCTGAATGAATGCTGCGGCATCCTGCAGACTCGGCTCTATCGCCTGGGGTAATGAAATATTCCTGCCCAAAACAGTATTACTGGCAAGGCCAGTACTCCTGGTCCAGGCATCCATGTCCTTAAAACCTGTACCTGTTAACAATACGGTAATTTCGGCATCCCTTCCCAACGTTTCCTTAATTTTTTCAACATCCTTACGGACACCTGCCCATGCCGCTGCAGCAGCAGGTTCTGTAAACAACCCTGCTTGTTCACCCAATTCAAACTGAGCTTCTGAAATGTCCCGGTCACTAACAATTGCAGTCCATCCGTGCGATGCCCGAAGGGCTGAAACTGCAAGCCTGCCGGCTGCTGGAGAAGCAACAGAAATTGAGTCTGCCATTGTCTCGGCAGATTCCAGGACAGCTTCACGTCCACTGGAGAATGCATGAGAAATTGCGGCACTTTTTTCTGCCTGCACGCAAACCAACCTGGGAATGTGTGAGATAATTCCCGCTCTCAGCAAATCAGAAAATCCCTTATAAACCCCGGATAGGATTGCTCCATCACCGACAGGAATGTATACCGCATCAGGTACATTCCGGCCAAGCTGCTCAAACAGCTCGATTGAAACACTTTTTTTACCTTCAATTGTCATGGGATTATACGCAGTATT
>JAGLNY010000140.1 GCA_023139255.1 Spirochaetales bacterium | reverse complement strand
TGCATATGACGATAAAAAAGTAGCAATCCTTTTACAGGATGCGGGAATTATACGCAATCGACTAAAGATTGCGGCTGCAATAAACAATGCCGAAAAATTTATTGAAGTTCAGGAAGAGTTTGGCACCTTTGATACCTATATCTGGCACTTTACCAAAGGAAAAGTGGTAAATAACCGGATAACATCGCTTAAAGGGATGCAGGTTACCTCTGAGCTTTCAGATACAGTAAGCCGTGACTTAAAAAAGCGGGGATTTAAATTTGTCGGCTCAACGACCATATACGCGCACCTTCAGGCGATCGGGGTAATTAATGATCATACAACGAACTGCTTCCGGTATAAGGAACTTACAGTAGAAAACTAAACAGGCACACCTGCTGATACATTTGCGGGCAAATCTGATGGGTTCTTAAGAGTCTGCAAATACTGGATACGGTAATAGCTCGGGGCAAGTCCTGTATACTGTTTGAAAACCCTGCTGAAATGAAATTCACTGTAGAAAAAGAGCTGTGCTGCAATCTCCTTCACCGATAAGTTTGTACCTGCAAGCATAGCACTGGCTGCCTCAACCTTCAGGCGGGTGTAATACTTCATAGGAGTCGTATTCATACGCCGTCGGAATAACCGGATGAAATAGGATTCGGTCAGGCTCAGGTGACGTGCAATATCCTTCAGCGTGATAGTTCCAAGGACATTATTCTGCATATACCGAAGGGAACGCTCGAGATGGACACTGTCTTCCCCGCTAAAAGAGGAGGGTTTCCCTTCGCTCAGTAAATAGAGGAAAGAGATAAGCTGATGGGCGGCAGACCTGCGGAGATTCTCATTTTTCGTCATTCCCTTTTCCCTCATTTCCTCAAAGAAAAAACGGTAGTTTGTGCCGATAGCGTATCTGGAAGCCCTGCGTATGTCACGCTGAAGCAACTTCAGGACCTCCACCTCTTCCGGTTCAACAGAGAAAAGAATGGCATAATAGGTTATTGGACTGTTAAGGTTTTTTGCCCTGATTTCATGGTGAATTGAAGGTGAAGTCAGGAACAGGGTGCCCGGGTTTATCGTGTAAAGAACCGGTCCATTGAGGAATTCCCCATTACCCTGAAGGAAATAGTGTAATTCGTACTCTGTTTCTGTATGCTGATGATATCTGCCGTGCCAGCGTATTTCGTTCTCATTACGCATCTGGTAGACAAAGACAGCGTCCCGTATTTTCATCGGGTCAATTATATGCATGTCTTATCAATTATGTCCATTCCATTTGTGCGGAATATCAGTAAAAATTAATATAATTCAAATGTGTAGGGAGATGCTGCTATGAACATAACAGTCGGGATTGATACCGGGACTCAAAGCACGAAAGTCGTTTTTTATGATTATGACAAAAAACAGATTGCTGCGTCGGCTTCTGCCGCACACGAGCTGATAAGCGGGGATGACGGTACCAGAGAGCAAAAAGCTGAATGGTGGATAGATGCGATCATATCCTGTTTTTCACAGGTTCCTGCTGAGATCAAACAGGCTGTAAGGGCAATTGGTGTTTCAGGCCAGCAGCATGGGTTTGTACCGATGGATGCCGAAGGGGCTGTACTCAGACCGGTAAAACTCTGGTGTGACACATCAACAGCAGTTGAGTGCGACGAGATCACGGATAAATTCGGGGGAAGTGATAAACTGCTTAATGAACCCGGAAACCTCGTTCTCCCCGGGTATACTGCATCAAAAATTCTTTGGTTCAGAAAAAATCATCCTGATCTTTATAAGAAAATGGCAAAAATATTACTTCCGCATGATTATATCAACTGGTATCTGACAAGTGAGTACACAATGGAGGCCGGTGATGCATCCGGGACAGCACTCCTGAATGTAAGGACCTGTCAATGGAACGAGGAACTTTTGCATGCTCTGGATTCTGTCAGGGACCTGAAACCGCTTCTCCCTAAAATAGTTGAGGCCGGGGAGCCGGCAGGCTATGTAACGGTAGGAGCCGCTGCAGCTCTGGGAATCCCAACTGGTATTCCTGTTTCCTGCGGCGGCGGTGATAATATGATGGGGGCTATCGGTACTGGAACCGTCGAGGATGGATTTCTTACAATGAGCCTGGGGACATCCGGGACAATTTATGGGTATTCTGATACGCCGATTATTGATACTGAAGGGTATCTTGCAGCATTCTGTTCATCGACCGGCGGCTGGCTGCCGCTGCTCTGTACCATGAACTGCACGGTAGCTTCAGAGCAGACCAGGGCTCTTTTCCGGAGAGGGGTGAAGGAGTTTGACGCCATTGCAGAAAAAGCACCGGCTGGGGCAAACGGGGTTATGATGCTGCCGTTTTTCAATGGGGAGAGAACCCCGAATTTCCCTAATGGTAAAGCCTGCATTGTTGGAATGGATAATGATAATATGACAGAGGAGAATATTGCCCGCGCTGCTATGGAATCCGCGATTTTTGGGCTCAAAATGGGGCTGGATTCATTTATCCGGCTTGGGTTTTCGGCTAGGGAAGTTCGTCTTATCGGGGGTGGGGCAAATTCCCCGTTATGGAGACAGATAGCTGCAGATATCTTGAATTTACCTATTACAGTTCCGGAAATCTCAGAGGCGGCTGCCCTGGGCGGTGCTGTCCAGGCTATCTGGACTATAAAGATTCTGTCCGGTGAATCTGCCGGTATAAAAGAGATTGTACGGGAGCATGTGAAAATAAATGAAACCAAGACCTGTCTTCCAAACCCGGAAACAACTGCGGTTTATGAGAAAGTATATGAAGATTACTCTGCCTATGTGGATGCATTGAGCGGACTTTTTTCATAGCTCCCTTGAAAAAAGTAATCTTTCAAGGAAGCTATAGATAATAAGAATTTATTAAGGAGCGTATTAATATGACTGAGTATTTCAAGAGAATAGGAAAAATTGCTTATGAAGGGCCAAAATCCGACAACCCGCTTTCATTCAAATTCTATGATGCAGAAAAAAAGATCGGCGGGAAAACGATGGCAGACCATCTGCGGTTTGCGGTAGCCTACTGGCATTCTTTTTGCGGGAACGGTTCAGACCCATTTGGAAGTCCCACACAAATATTCCCCTGGGATGACCAGGATCCAATGACAGCAGCAAAGAAAAAAGCAGATGCCGCCTTTGAGTTTTTTACAAAAATAGGTGCCGGTTTTTACTGTTTCCATGATATTGATGCAGTCCCGGAAGGGAATTCTGTAGCAGAATATGAGAAAAACCTGTCTCTTATAGCCGGTATCCTAAAGGAGAGGCAGGATGATACAGGGGTAAAACTCCTTTGGAATACAGCAAATATGTTCTCAAACCCGCGATATATGAACGGGGCTGCAACCAATCCTGATTTTAGTGTTCTTGCACGGGCCGGGTCCCAGGTTAAGGCGTGTCTTGATGTTAATGTTATGCTTGGCGGGCAAAACTATGTGTTCTGGGGAGGACGCGAAGGGTATATGACCCTGCTTAATACCCGGATGAAGAGGGAATTGGATCATCTTGCACAATTTTTGACTATGGCAAGGGATTATGGCAGGAGCATTGGTTTTACCGGATCTTTCCTGATTGAGCCGAAACCGATGGAGCCCACAAAGCACCAGTACGATTTTGATGCTGCCACCGCAATAGGGTTCCTGAGAAATTATGGTCTTGATAAGGATTTTAAATGCAATATCGAGAATAACCATGCAACGCTTGCAGGACACTCTTTTGCCCATGATCTCCAGGTGTGTGCCGATGCCGATATGCTTGGCAGTATTGACGCAAATGAAGGTGATGCCCAGAACGGGTGGGATACTGATGAATTCCCGACAAATGTCTATGACTCACTTGAGGCAATGCTGGTTGTGCTTAGGATGGGCGGGTTAAAGAGCGGAGGCCTGAATTTTGATGCAAAACTCCGCAGGAACTCAACAGACCAGGAAGACCTTTTTCTTGCTCATATTGGCGGTATGGATACTTTTGCCCTTGCTCTCGGGATTGCCTATGACATAATACGTGACGGCAAACTGGATGCCATGGTCAGCAAACGCTACAGTTCATTTGACAATGGAAAGGGAGCTGAGTTTGAGGATGGGAAGCTCACATTGACAGATTTACGAAATATTGCGGCAGCCCAGGGTGAACGTGAACCGGACAGAATAAGCGGTAAGCAGGAAATGATCAAAAACCTGATTAATCAGTATATCTTCGGATCATAAAACCAGATGCAAAAATAGAATAGGGTTTTTATGTTTTGATTTTTTCATTTGGTACACAGCAATCACCATCATTTAATAGATCCGCCCTGCAGCAGTCCAGGAAGTTCCCTAAATTTTCTCTGCTCAGGGAGTAGTAGAGTTTTTTCTGATCCCCAATCCTGAAAGTGATCAGCCCGACTCCCATCAGTTTGTTCAGGTGATAGGACATTGTTGCTGCCGTCAGACCAAAATGCTTAGCCAGCTCATTACTGAACCACTCTCTTTCCCCCAACAGCCTCAGTATTTCAACCCGTTTTTTGTCCGACAAGGCACTGAACAGGATGTTAGTCTGCAATTTCCTATTCGCAGAAGTTAGTAATGCCTCACGGGAGAGCCCAATAAGGACAATTTTGCTTTTTATGGATATCGTTAAACCACGGTCATACGTATAGGAGATGTATACGGTTGCATCTTCAGCATGTTTGAGAAAATCACGGTAATGGCCAAGAGTTAGTGTATCCAAATAGTGGTTAGGATTTTTTTCGAACTCTTTTTCTGCTAAAAGAACACGTTTGGAGCCTGTATCAATAATCTTTTCCTTAAATGGAAGATAATGCTTTTCATAAAATTCGGTCAGGGTGTACAAAATTCTCTGTTTCCATTCCCCCGGGTTGTCCAGTAATTGTTTAAGCATTTTTTCCTGCGGCCGTGAAGAGTGAAAGAAGTTTTCGATTATCGATTTCTTTATGTCTTTTTCCTGGATCTGGTCGATAGGGGTATCCTTCAAACATAATCCTTCCCTGTATATATTCCTGAATTCTATATCGGTAAGATTGTTAAAGTAAGAGAATAGTTGTTTTTCATCGGCAATCTTCAGTTCGAAAATTCGGTAAAAAATCACCCAGAGAGTAAAAAACATCTTGTTGAAAAAGAGCTCGATATCATTTTTAAGGAATGGAGATATTTCCTGATCCACTTTTTGGATGATCTCCGATAATTCAGGATCAGGAGGAACGGTATGTTCTTCTTTCTCTTTTTCGATTTTTTCTTCAATAAAGGTACATAGGAAGCAATAGAACTCAATAGCGTGGCTAAATATTAATTTCATAAATATATAATACCACACTTAGAAAAATATTGCTACTATAAATTAGAAAAATATCTAATATAAAGCTTGACAATGTTAGATAAGTATAATATATATAATATATGGAAGCTAGAAATATATCTAACTAACAAATTCGATATATTTATAACAAGCAAGGCTATCAGGGGGGGAAGTATGTTATTCAATCAGGATTTATTGTTTGAAGC
>JAGLNY010000014.1 GCA_023139255.1 Spirochaetales bacterium | reverse complement strand
TATCCATGCTCTACCAGAATCTTCTCGGTGATTACGATAACATGTATGCCGGTGTAGAATTTGAGTACATGCAGTCAGGTATCGGCAGGATATATGGCTCACTTGCTTTCGATGAACTGCATCATGCGAACCCGCTCACATGGCTCAAAGAGGCACGGGATATGTTTGCGCTGCAGACAGGGGTTGAATTGGTCCTTCCCTGGCTTCCCTTTGCCTCAGCTCAATTCCAGTACACACTGATTTCACCATTTTTCTATACTCATTATCCACAGGATTATCCAATTTACAGCAGCCCAATAGATACCAACTACATTAACAAGGGAGAAAACCTTGGGTATTATCTCCCCCCGAATTCAGATGAACTGCTGCTTGAAATTTCAACCAGGTTATCACCTGAGACAGATGTGCGCATGACAATTGGCTGGATCCGTCACAGTAATCAATATGGTTCCTCCTTTGATGAATATTTTGAATATGCTAAATATATTAGCGGGCAGTATCCTGAAAAGGATTTCAGCGGGAACCTGGTGCAAAACACACTTTCTGCAGCCCTGTATGCCGCATGGGATATCCCGGGAATGCCGATATCAATTTCGGGAGGATATCAGTGGGTGATGGATTCCACTCGTCTTGAACCTGAAGATCCATGGGTAACGCAATACCAAAACATTGTCTCTTTCGGCATAAATGTATATTATTAATTGGTGCCTGCAATTGGTGTCTGACACCATTTCCACAAATTGGTGCGTGGCACCATTTATTGCAGGAAACGAGTAGGAATGGGATTAATGGCTAAAACAACCAACGTGCCTGGCACTCTGCTTCATATATTTCAGCCGGAACTCGGCGGGGTGGTTGAGTATATAAGAACACTATTTCCGAAGTTCAGGGATGCTGGATACCATCAGGTAATAATCTGCCCGGAGGCTCTGAGAAATGCCGATGAATTTCGAAAAATGGGTGCCGAACTAATCTTCATGAAAATGGTGAGACCCATTCAGCCTATTAATGATTTCAAGAGTATCAGAGAGCTTACACGCATGATTACAGAGATAGACCCCGCTATCATCTATCTGCATAGTTCAAAAGCAGGGGCTGTCGGGCGTCTTGCTGCGGCAGGGTTAGGTATACCTGTCTGTTACAATCCTCACGGATGGGCATTTATTATGGATGGCGGATTAGTAAAGAAGCGATTTTATGGATTGGCAGAGAGAGTGCTGAGCAGATGGTGTGATAAAATAGTGACGATTTCAGACTCTGAACTTTCCAGTGCAGTGCAGTATGGAATTCCTGTTGAAAAATTACAGCGAATAATAAGTGGAATAGATATCAAACGATTCAAAGAGAGTGAGAAAACAGCCTACCGTAATAGATTTGTAATCGGGTTTGCCGGACGGCTTCATGCTGCCAAGAATCCCTTGAAGGTAATTGAAATTGTGCAGAATCTTGTAGCGAAAATACCGGAAATCCTGGCTCTTTTTATTGGGGACGGAGAACTGGCCGGTTCCCTTCAGACTCGGGTAAGTGAACTGGGGTTGGAAGATCAGGTGAAATTTCTTGGATGGTCAGATGCTCCGGAGGATGATATCCGCAACTTCGATATCGGTTTAATGCCCTCAGCCTGGGAGGGGTTCGGGCTGGCAGTCTGCGAATATATGGCTGCAAAAAAGCCTGTTGTGGTGTCTGATGCCGGAGGCTTGAAACATATTGTGAAACACCTGTATGACGGATTTGTTGTATCTTCCGGAAGCACCGATGAGTATTGTAAGTATATACTTGATTTATACAAGAGTAAAACATTACGGAAAGATATTTCAGAAGCTGCATATAAAAAAGTCTGTAGAGAATTTACTATTGAGCGGGTTGCTTCTGAACACCTTGAACTTTTCAAGGAACTGCAGGGATCCTCTGGGCCGTAGGGAGAGCAGCATCATGTATAATCCCAAAATCAGTATCATTATCCCTGCTTACAATGCAGCAAACTATCTGCGTGAAGCTATTGACAGTGCGCTTGGCCAGACCTACCGGAATTTTGAAATTATTGTGGTAAATGACGGTTCTGATGATCATGGGGCGACGGAAGAGATTGCACTTTCCTATAAAGATCAAATAACTTACCTGCAAAAAGAGAACGGGGGAGTCTCCAGTGCCCTGAACTACGCAGTGAAGCATATGAGCGGGGAGTGGTTTTCATGGCTGAGTCATGACGATCTCTATCATCCTGACAAACTTTCAAAGCAAGTTTTCCTGCTGAATAAACTCCATGAGCGGGGCGATTCGCAGCTTAAAAGAGACAGAGTCGTGGTTTTCAGCGATTCCAGCCTGATAGATGCAGCAGGAAATGCAATACCAAAACAGCAAAGAACGTTTAATACCCCTGATAGTACCACTCTTGATATTATCCTCAATAACCTTCGGAGAAACAACTTAATGGGTTGTACGTTTCTCGTCCCCAAATCCAGTTTTGATGAGTATGGCGGGTTTGATGAGAAGCTGAGAGCAGTTCAGGATTTTGACTTCTGGTATCGCCTCCTGTTTGCCGGTTATACATTCAGGTATCTACCGGAAAAACTGGTTGCGTTCAGGGTCCACGAGAACCAGGTAACTTTCAAAATTCCTGACCGGATAAAAGAAGAGCGAAGTATGTTTTATCAGCAGGCGGTTATTCAACTTGGAGATCATGAAGACTTTGGGATCTTTAAGACAATGTTTACCCTTGGCTGTTATCTTTCTGAACGGGGGAACGAACCGGAAGCAGTCAAGATAGCTTTCCGGTCGGCACGGGAAAAAGGATCCGCTTTAAAGTATGGTATACTATCGATCATCCTGCGGCCATGGGTTGTTTTGTATGGACGAATTCGTTGTTTCCTGAAACAACTCTATTTTGGTTTGATAATCAGACGAAAGAGCAGACGAAAAAGCCGACGAAAGAGCAGGCAAGGGAGCAAGTGAAAGGTGTGTGTATGAATATTCTATGGGTTGTGAATATCATTGTATCCGATATGGCAGACGCACTTGGTAATGCTTCCCGAACTGTCTTTGGCGGATGGATTGAGGCTGCTGCCAGGGTTCTTAGCGAAGCTGACGATGTACAGCTGACACTTCTCGCATCGGGAAATGTTAAAAAAATTGAGCGTCGGGATATTAATGGAATAACCTA
>JAGLNY010000139.1 GCA_023139255.1 Spirochaetales bacterium | reverse complement strand
AGAGGCACGCCGTTTGAAAAAAGAGTGCTGCCGGGAAGTTAAGTTGGGAAAAAGAAAGAAAAAAAGATTTTTTGGACAGGGAACAGGAGTATTGGAGAATAGCAGTACGATATCGGCATAATTAAATTATCATCCTGCTTGTTTATAAATTCAGAGGCTCCTCCTCCCGGGAGAATATCAGCTGTAATACTATTGGCAAAGATGATCAGGAAAATAGTAAATTTCTAAGTTGAAGTGTTGACTTTTTTATCCGATGTTTCTATAAATAGAAACATGAATGAATTACAATATAAAAGACTTAGGGCAGATAGAATAACTCCTCAGGTTGCATTCCTGAAACTTTCAGCTTGTGCGCTGCTGGAGTCAGCTGTTCTGGATATAGGAAAAAGCCGTTATTCAATACTGATGGTCTCAGAATCATCCCGGATCCTTCTAGATTCCCGGGGTGTCGTACATTCCGTTATGGGAAAACCGGAAACAATCCTTGACCCGTCCCCAACAAAATTCCTTGGATATGTGAAGGAACTCAGTAGAAAGGCCGCGGATTTTTCTGAGGCGGCACATCTTAGTTTTCCTGTCCCTGCTGGGGGAGTAGGCTATTTGGGCTATGAGACTGCTGCCCTGATGGATGAAATCCACTTGGCCAAACAGAAAGATGAACTGCAGCTGCCGGATTCGGTTTTTATTTTCGGCAGGGTTTTTGTGGTATTTGATCATTATAAAGATGAGCTTATTATTCTTGCCCTGAACAGGGATGGGGAATCGTATAATCTGGATAATGAGATACAAAAAGTAGAGGAACGGCTGTTTGACGCTGATTTCCGGGCTTTTCAGGGGAATGAAATCGAGTATCCTGCTGAAGCGGATCACGGAAAACATGCAGAAGCATATATTGCCGGGGTAAGTAAGGTTAAAGAGGCAGTAGTTCGCGGCGATCTTCTCCAGGGAGTGCTGTCTCATCGAACTGCGGTGAAATCGGAAATTCCCCCGTTCGAGGCTTATCGAAGGCTGCGCAGAACTAACCCGTCACCCTATATGTTTTTCCTGGACTTCTCTGATTTCATCCTCTACGGGGCCAGCCCTGAAGTGATGATCAAGTATACTGAGGGTGTAGCGACCATTAAGCCTATCGCCGGAACCCGTCCCCGTGGAAGCACGAGAAAAGAGGATTTACGGCTTGAACAGGAGCTGCTCAATGACCCGAAAGAACGGGCGGAACACTTGATGCTTATCGACCTTGCCAGAAACGACCTGAACCGGGTATGCAAGGCGGGAACAGTCCAGGTATCAAAAAGCTTTTCCGTAGAGCGATACTCACATGTTATGCACATCGTGTCTGAGGTTGAGGGGGAGCTTGATGATAAGATGGATGCTTTTGACCTTATCAGGGCATCTTTTCCTGCTGGAACGGTTTCCGGCGCCCCGAAAATTAAAGCAATGGAGATAATTTCATCACTTGAACTAATCAAACGCGGACCGTATGCCGGTCTTATCGGATATATCGATATAAATAACGATTTTGATTCCTGTATAATAATACGATCCGTGATCTATCAGAATGGTATATTTTATGTCCAGGCAGGAGCCGGCATTGTATATGATTCCGTACCGGAAAAAGAGTATGAGGAGACAGTGAATAAGGCAAAGGCCATGATACAGACAATAGGGGGTTTATCATAATGGTACTGATGATTGATAATTATGATTCTTTTACCTATAACATCGTGGATCTCCTGAAAAAATCCGGCCGGGAAGTAGTGGTAAAAAGAAACAAGAGTATTACTATTGCTGAGATTGAGGAGATGAAACCGGATTATATAGTAATTTCTCCCGGACCCGGATACCCGGATGATGCGGGAATCTCACTAAGTGT
>JAGLNY010000138.1 GCA_023139255.1 Spirochaetales bacterium | reverse complement strand
CTTGATTGCTGCTGAGGATAAAGGGAATTCAATAATTATTGAGTCTGATGCCGATGAAGTTCACTGGATAACCAGTGATAGCGTGATCCTTAAAAAAGAGAAATCAGGAAACAGTACATTTTCTATGGATGAATTTGCCGGGGTTCCCAAACGCCTTCCCCAGCACGATCCGGCAAAAGCATTGTACTTGAGAGTGGAATGTTTTGGACGTGGAAACAAGACAGCTTGGACCCAACCATTCTGGATTGATGGAGGTCGTTAAGTGTTGAGTATTGTTAAAGGTCCCTGGCTGCAGTCGCCGGGGTGTAATACCATAACCATAATGTGGGAAACCTCTGAACCTGCTGAATCGCAGGTCTCATATTGGGAGACGGAGCTGGTACATAGAGGACTCAATGGGGCGCCACGTCTGGTTGAGGTTACTGAACGAAGCATAACTAATCGGGGTTATTCCACCATTCATACCCTTACATTAACAGGACTTCAAACCGATACTTCCTATTATTATCAGGTAAGTTCCAGGCTTAAAAACAGCGTCGATACCGTTAAAAGCGACAAATTTATAGTAAAAACAGCAGTGGCAAAAGATACCCCGTTTTCATTTGCAGTATGCAGTGAAACCGGCGGTGCGGGCGACCATGCTATGTCCTGCAAGATTTTTTCCACGATTGAAACCTATCGTCCCGAATTTCTGCTTATGGTTGGTGATGCTGTCAGAAACGGTACACAATACGAAGATTGGGAGAAATGGTTTTTTTCTCCCGGACAAAATCTATTCACAAACACACCTTTTTATCTTTGTCCAGGCAATCATGAGGAATACTCGCCATGGTTTTATAAGTTTACTGCAAATCCTGATCCTGGAAACTACTATACTTTCGATTATGGGAACGCCCGTTTTGTTGCACTTGATAGTCCGGCTATGGTGTCCTACAAGAACGGTTCTCCGCAGCAAACAGAGGAGTTTCGTACTGGTTCTCCCCAATTAGCTTTTCTCGAGGAAAAGCTGGCAAGCACTGATGCAAAATGGAAATTCGTTTTCTTTCACTATCCTCCTTACGTATCAGCAGATTATCAGGTTAATGAGATGCGTTTGTTTTGTCCGATTATAGAAAAGTATGGTGTTGATATTGTCTTCAACTCTCATACTATTATATACGAGAGGAGCCATCCCCTGCGTGCAGGTAAAGTGGATAAAAATGCAGGAACTATCTATGTTGTTGCAGGAGGTGCCGGCGCAATGCAAGAGTGGCTTCATCCAAAAAGAGCCTGGCATACTGCGCAGTCGTTGGCGCGGCCACACTTCATCCAGGTAGTTATTGCCGGTGGAACCCTCGAGCTGCGCGCAATTGATGAAAACGGATATCCATTTGATTATATACAATTAGAGAAGTGAGGCATTACCGTACAGTTGCCGGCTTATCTTAATATCATTGTTGAACAGCGGGAAGAGTAAGTGCTTAATGTTTAAAATTTTATATATAAATGATGTTCATTTTAGCGGAACATTCAAACCCCTTTGTCCCAAAACGGACATTGCTGTACCGAAATTCTTTTCCCTGCTTCAAACACGGGCAAAAGAATTTGATTTACTCGTTATCGGCGGTGATATTGTAAATCATGGTCCTGTCCGGGCTGAAGAGTTGAAACAGTTTCACGAAGCCTTAACAAAAACCGGTGTTCCCTTTCGAGTGGTGGCGGGTAATCATGATATGTCGGTGAATAACCGGAAATATGCTGAAAAGTATCCAGATATTGAGAGATGGGAAGATTGTTCCCTGGAAGAGACAAATTATGGCCGGCTTTTTGGAATACCAGGGATTCGGGATACATTAATGGTCGATGGTATCAAGCTGGTTTTTTTCTCGATCAGGAATGAGGATACTGATGGGCAATTATCCTGGCTTGAGTCAGAGTTGGCGGATGGGGTGCCGGCAATGTTGTTTTGCCATTTTCCTCTGGTTCTAACCCGTACTGGAGGATTTTGCAGTTGGTGGGGGTATAACCGCATTGCTTCGGTACGTCAGTCTCTAACTGATCTGATCCTGAATCATAATAAAGAAATCCCGGCTTATTTCTGCGGCCACCATCATATCAACAGCCGTGTAAAAATAGGGCAGACTGAGCAGATTGTAACCGGGGCTCTCGGTTTGGCGACTTGCTGTTACCGCATTATTGAAATAAATTCTTGTGCCGTTAATATCTCAACTCATCGTTTGCCGGGCATCACCAATTGGCTGGATGATATCATGTACCCTGAGCAATCAACAGATGTAGAGCACGATTCTATAGAAGCATATCACTGGGGGAATGAAGAAGAACGAAATTTTACGATCACAAGAAAATAAAGAGTAAATTGTAGTATGAATAAATTGATAAGACTTCAATTCTGATTCTTAATAACATCGGATCGCATATTGGATGTTTTGAAGGCTCTTGGTGATAGACCTGATTGTTTTTTGAAGGCTTTGGACAGATGATATTCGTCATAGAATCCAGTCATGCCGGCAATGGTAGTCAGCTTTTCTCCTTTGAGTAGAAGAGTTTTTACAAAATCCATACGTATTTCTATCAGCCGGGCAATCGGTGAAAGTCCTGTATCATTTTTAAATTTATGATTTAGTGATGATTCACTAACTTTCATATAGCGCGCAATAGCTGAAGCCCTGACCTTTTTCGCAATATTATTACGAAGATATATTTCGACCTCATCCGCAAAACTTGTTTGTTCATTAGCGCTGTCAATATCCCATGTACCATAGCTTGTTTTGCGTGCGGACAAGAGCAGTTGGATTGTTTCCATAAATAAAGCCTGCACTTTCCAGAATACACGTTCACCGTTGATTTCACACAGCTCCCCGGCTTTACGCATTAAAGCTCCCACCTTACCCTCTGAATCTATTACAATCGCGAACAATAAATCATGATTAATTAAACGTTCGAACCCGCAGATGTCCCCGCCTGCAAATTCAAAGTAGTTTTCTTCCAGGGGGAAATCCGCTTCCCTGGTATCTTCACGGTAACAGCAGCCGGGTGCGTAAATATGAACATAGTTAGCCCGGCGTTTATGCCAGTTGCCCAAATCATTTCGCAGCTCAATAAAACCGGCATTTTTGGAATGATATTCCAACACCCAGGAGCTGCGATCAGCAAAATTGCCAATCCTGCCTTTCTGTAGAGGATAAATGTGAACGCTGTTCACATACGGCGACAGCCCCGTCGTCTGATTTTTGGAAAAACTCAATGCTGTGTTTATAATTTTTTTCATATTTGCAATATTTTACAACCTATTAACAAAATTAACCATTTTTTAATTTTAAATTTAGTTTATAAATAGTATAATACACCCCGGTGATGAAACATTCAACTTTAGAATAAAAGGATATGTCATAATGAACAAAAAAAAATACTACAAGTATTCAACAGATGAACTTATGGAAGTCATTGATGTTTTTAATGTAAGCGGCGAGACTCAAGGAAAAATAAAAAAATTGTTAGACACGGATCCTCAAACCCCGGACGCCGGGAATTTTTTCCGTTATTACAATCCTCGCAGTAAGTGTGAGGAGTTTGAAAAGGTCATTCGCGAAAAAATTGGCTGTGGTCATGCTTTGACAGTAAACTCAGGAACCAGTGCCTTGATTGCCGCACTTGTTGCCGCTGGGGTAGGTCCCGGTGATGAAGTTATCGTTCCTGCTTATACCTTCTTTGCCAGTGCCTCAGCAATTGTAGTGGCACGTGCGATTCCAGTTATTTGTGAAATCAATGAGTCGCTCACTATCGATCCTGAAGCTATTGAAAAATGTATCACCAAAAAGACTAAAGCAATAATACCTGTTCACATGGTTGGACATCCTTGCGAGATGGATAAAATTTGTGAAATCGCAGCAAGATACAATCTCACCGTAATAGAAGATGCTGCGCAGGCTTTTGGGGGTAAATACAAAGGCAAATACCTCGGTACCTGGGGTGATCTCGGCTGCGTAAGCCTTGATGCCTACAAGGTTATCGGTACTGGTGAAGGCGGTATAGTTATGACCGATGACGAATGGCTTTATACCCGCGCCCAGAGTTATCATGACGCAGCGGCTTGTTGGCGGCCAGACAGGTTTGCCAGGGAGAGGAAAAAAGGTGAATTATTCTGCGGCGAAAACTATCGCATGCCTGAGCTTTGCGCTGCCGTAGGACTTGCCCAAATACGTAAACTCGACTGGATTAACGAAAAAACCCGTGAAATATATTTTGCCCTTAAAGATGCTGTTGAACTTCCAGGCTGCGCTAAATGGGTAGAGCCGAATGATCCTGACGGTGTTTGCGGTTTTACTTTGGGAATACTCTTTGAAACAAGTGCCCAGGCTGTGAAAGCAATAAACGGAGCCGAAATGGGCGGACTTGCAGCCACTGAAACCCGCGGTGTGCGTAACTGGCACGTATACTGGAACTGGGAACACATCCTTGAACAAAAAACGGTTACTCCTGAGGGTTATCCATTCGCTTGTCCGCTCGTGGAAAAACTTCCGGATTACCATACGGACATGTGCCCGCAAACTAAAGATATCATGATGCGCTTGGCGACAATTGCTATCAAACCTGACATGGATTCAAAATGGGCAGCTGACAAAGCTGTTGATATCAATGCTGTATTTAAAGAACTGTTTTAATAATGGAGAGATAAAGTGTTAAAAGTAGATGTTTTACTTGACCTGTTCTGGTGTGACAACACGCCTGAAGAACGCATACCAAAAATCGCTGAATGCGGTTATAAATATGTAGAAACCTGGCTTGGCGGTGATGCTGAACAACTCAAATCCATAGGACAAGCATGCAAGTCTAGCGATATTAAACTGGTTAGTGTCGTACTGAACCCGGTTAATAATAACGCGGTCGCGCCGGTCCGTGCAAATTGCCTGCCTGCATTTCTGGCTTTAATTGATGAATACTCCGACAACGCCTTAACCGCTGGTTGTACATCCGGTATTGTAACTTCCGGTAATCTTGTTGGTGATATGTGCCTGGATACTCATAAAAAAAATCTGACCGAAGCAATGAGACATGCTGGGGAACTTACCGCTAAAAAAAATTTTACGCTCAATCTTGAGCCATTAAACACTTTGGTTGATCATGCCGGGTACTATCTGGATTGTCGTCAAACTGCTGTAGATATCGTAAAAGATACAGCATTGGATAATGTTAAAATCCTTTATGATATATATCACATGGAAATCATGACTGGAAATCAAGTTGATTTTATTACAAAGAATATTGACTATATCGGGCACTTTCATTCCGCCGGAGTACCGGGGCGTCATGAACTTTTCAATGGTGAGACAAACTACCCCTTTATAATAAATGCTATCGATGAAACGTCATATGATGGTTATTTTGGTTTAGAATACCGGCCATTACTGGAAAGCGGTGAAAGTTTGCGAAAAACTTTGAGCTATCTTTACCCAAACAAACAACAGGGATTTTTATGATAAAAGTTTCAAGCCTTTTTAATGTTAACGGGAGCATAGGACAAAGTGCTTATGGTGCCACAGATTTTCCCGCTGTTTTAGACATGCTTAAACACATGGATTATTTGGGAATAGACCGTTCTCTGGTATGGCATCTTGGTGCCAGGGATATGAATCCAGACTATGGAAACAGACGGCTGCTCAAAGAAATTGCCGAAGCTGGGGCTGAAAAACGTATTTTGCCGGCATTTATTGTCACCCCTGCCTGTTATTATGGGAATGGTGTACTCAGCTATTTAAAAGAATGCTTTTCAAAAAAACAGGTCCGGGCAATCAGGCTTACTCCCGAGATGAGCCGTTTCCCGATTCGCAGGATAGAAAGAGTTTTGTCGGAACTGGCGGAATTTAAACCACTTGTTCTTTGGGACTACTCTGCTTTGGATAATGAGCAAAAATTCATTGATCTTGAAAAACTGGCAGACAAATTTCCACAAATTAATTTTACAGTGACCCAGGTAATGTGGCCGGCTTTCGGCGGCGTGCTGGATTTAATGTGGCGTTGCCCAAATGTCTATATCGATATTTCATGGCTTCATGTGCGCAGTGGTATTGAACTGCTTTGCAAAGATTTTGGTGCGAAACGTGTTTTATTCGGAATCGGCTTTAAAGCACACTATGGTGCGGCAATAGCAGAGCTCGCTTTTGCACGGATATCTGATGCTGAACGGGAATTGATTGCCCATGGCAATGTTGAACAGCTGTTGGGACTTTCCGGACTCGAAAAAAAACTGACTGAAGAGTTTCCGGATAAGTTAGAGAAGCCTTTATGGGACAAATTTAAAAAAGGCGAATCGCTCAATGAAATAAAAATAATTGATGCACACGGGCATGATCAATTGCCGTCTTTTGGTCTCTTTTTCCCCGAAACCTCTCTGGAAGAAAATGTCGGTGTTCTTGTAGGACAAACCAAACGATTTGAGATTAATCAAACGATTTTAAGTTCAGGGGCCGCTTTGTTTGGAGATGGAGTCGAAGGCAATCGCGAAACTGAAAAAGCCTTTACGAAGTATGAGAACTTATTCAAAGGCTATCTTGGATTCAATCCGCGTTTCAGTGCTGATCTGGTACCTTTATTTGATGATTTTTTCAGCCGTGATTTCTATGTCGGTTTTAAATTGTTATCTTCTTACTGGAAAATTCCTTTGCCGGATCCATCTTACAATCCAGTATGGAAATACGCGGACAAGAATCATTTACCTATTTTAATGCATACATGGAATAACCAATATAACTCACCGGCAATGCTCACAGAAATTGTAAAAGAGTATCCCCATGCGCTTTTCTTGTTAGGACATTCCGGGGGCGGGACTCCCGGCAGATTAGAGGCAATTGAATTAGTAAAAAATAACGATAATGTTTATCTCGAATTTTGCGGAAGTTTCACGACTCCTGAATTGTTTGAAAGCGCAATAGCTCAAGTTGGTATAAAAAAAGTTTTATACGGCTCGGATACTGTAATGCATAGCGTTGCATGGGAATTAGGCCGCTTTCTTTCATTACCGGTTAATGATGATGAATTACGCCCTGCTTTAGCCCAAAACATGGAATGTATTTTAAAAAAGAGAATATAGTGAAAATACTGAAAAAAACTGCTCATATCGGTGAATGGTTCCCTGAAGGTTTAGTACGATTAGAATATCAGAGTTCGCATGATGGCTTCAGGGACCGGGTATTAATTCTACCGGGTGATGATCCTGCATTCTGGATTGTGGTGCTCCATGGACACGGTTCACATGGCGATCAGCTTTATACCAGAGAAGACATTAGGCAAACCTGGCTGGAACCATTGATTGCAACCGGCGCGGGGATTATCACCCCGAATCTACGTGATAACGCCTGGATGAACCCTGCCGCAGCTTTTGATATGCATGAGATAATTGATTATTTGCGAAATGAGTATGGTTTGAAAAAAACCTTATTTTGTTCTGGCTCAATGGGCGGGACCGGAAACCTGATTTACAGCATGCTTTTTCCTGAAGATGTTGATGCGGTAATCGTCCGTGGTGCTGCTACTGATTTAAAATCCTATCACCAGTGGTGCCTGATGCAGAAAAAACCGATTCTCCATGAAATAGCAGAAGCTATAGATATAGCTTATACAGAAGATGAATTGGAAAAACATTCAACCTTGTGTCATGCTGAAAAACTGGACATGCCAATATATTTTATCCATGGCGGGTCGGACGAAACAATTCCGGTGGAACAGGCACGAAGGTTGGCGGAAAAACTTCATAACAAAGCGGATTTCTTTTATGAGGAAATTCCCGGCGGAGATCATGATTCGCCCTTGTACGAAGATAAAGGTTTAAATACAATGATGGAAAAGATTAAAAGCCTGGCGGCCGGATATTGATAATATTTTTCCATAATACTGTGGAGTTTTTATGAAATGTAGTAAAATGTCGGAACAGAAAAAAAGATTTCCCGAGGCAATTTTAGCAACATGCTGTATTCCCTGGGAAAAAGATTTTTCCTTAAATGAAGATATGTTCAGGAAATTGATTCGGTTAACCATTAATCATACACAGTATGTATATATTTTTGGTACTGCAGGTGAGGGGTATGCCGTTAATGAAAGCCAGTATAAAAGAGTAGTTTCTGTCTTTGCTGATGAAGTCGAAAAATGTGAAGGGATCCCGATGGTTGGGGTTATTTCTTCATCTCTGCAGGATATGCATGATAAAATTGATATTGCGAAGGTAGCAGGTATAAGACTTTTTCAAATCTCATTACCCTGCTGGGATATACCACGGGAATTTGAGATTGATACTTTCTTTAACTCCATATTGTTAGAACATCGTGACTGTCAGTTTCTTCATTACAATAGAAGACTGCAGGGACATGTGCTCGGTGTAGAGGAATATACAAGATTGTCCAACGCTCACCCAAATCTGATCGGAGCAAAAATATCTTCGGACTCAATAACCTATATACATAGCCTGATGACCGGCGGGCTTCCCCTGCAATGGTTTTTTACCACACCTGGGTTTG
Organism: Spirochaetales bacterium; assembly: GCA_023139255.1. Classification (GTDB taxonomy): domain Bacteria; phylum Spirochaetota; class Spirochaetia; order JABMQR01; family JABMQR01; genus JABMQR01. The sequence goes on along the minus strand of JAGLNY010000138.1, from coordinate 562 downwards.
CTTATGCATCAATGTATGGAAAATGCGGCCTCCTAATTGCGGCAGCGAGTATTAACTGGGGAATGGCCAAACTCTATTTTCGTTCCGGGATAGATAAAGACTTTGATACACTCATGAAATACCAGCAGGATATTATTGATATAGTGAATGAATTGATAGAAATCATGCCGTCCGAAGCACACATAGACGGAGCTTACGATAAATTATACCCGAAAATGTATTTACCTGATTTCCCTCTCTGTCTTCTGCCGCCATATGAGGGGGCAACGGAAGAGACTTTTAATCAATTCAGGAAAATAATCTCTACGTACTATCCGGATTGGTTGTGAGAAATATGGACCAAACCACAAACATAAATATTAATATAAAGAGAGAGAAATATGATTAAAAACAATCTATTTACCGGTGATTTTTGGAAAAAGCATGCATTAGAGGATCTTCTACCTTTATGGTATGAAAAAGTTATAGACAGGGAGTATGGGGGATACTATTCCAACTTATCCCGGGAGTGGAAACCTATAAAACCCTGGGAAAAGATACCGGCAATGATCAGCCGTCAGGT
>JAGLNY010000137.1 GCA_023139255.1 Spirochaetales bacterium | reverse complement strand
AAACTTCAGCAGGAGCTTATAAACCAGGGATGCAGGCTGCATATAAATGAACTGGAATATTCTTGATTTAATCAGCCAAATAGGATAAAATAACATCTAATTGGCTGAATGGATTAGAGAGGCGACACTGTGAAATCATATAAAATCATCAAAAATCGGCAATTTGTCGGTCGAAACGTCGAGAACGCAAAGTTATCAAAAATTGTGTCAACTAACGAAGCTAAAATTATTGTTGTCTATGGACGCAGGCGGATAGGAAAAACAGAACTGATAGAACAGTTCTTCCGCAAGAATTTTGTGTGGAAATTCGAAGGAATTCAATCAAAACAACGTGACAGGAAACCATCCTCAGCTGAAAGACAATATCAGATTACCAATAGCTTAAGGCGGTTCGCCAGATACATGGAAAATCCTTCTCTTGCAAAAACCGTGTGCACTTCGTGGACTGAATTCTTTGAAATTCTGGACCCGATAATAAAAAAATTATCAGAGATGGTGTTATATTTTGAGGAAATTCAGTGGCTCTCGAATTACAGTTCTGAGTTTTTGGCTGAAATGAAACCTTTTTGGGATGATTCCTGGCGCCATCACAAAGGGCTGACAGTAGTTATCTGCGGTTCTGCCCCTTCATTCATTACCAAAGAAATCATCGCTGACAAAGCCCTCTATGCCCGGTCCATTTACGAAATACATCTACAGGAATTTAATCTTGTGGAGATGAGTAAGTTTATGAAATTAGGACCTCGGGAAGTGATGTTGGCACAATTGACTGTTGGCGGCATACCTGAGTACCTCAAACTCCTTAAGAATGGTCGGTCGGTTTTTTTGGCTTTGTGCGAGAATGCATTTCTTGCTGATTCCTTCTTTTCGCTGGAACGAGATAAGATCTTCATAAGTAGTTTGAGAGGGAATTCTCATTATAGAAGTATAGTTGAGTATTTGAGCCGGAATCGATATGGAACAAGGGAGCAGATACGAAAAGCGGTAAGAATGAAAACAGGAGGATCGCTTTCCGTCCTGCTGAAAGATCTGGAAGAGTGTGGATTTATTGAAATATACACTCCTTTACATTTGGGAGTAGACAGCATCAATGTAAGGTACTGTATATCTGATGAATATTTGCAATTCTATTTCAAATTTGTGCATCCCGTTATGCCGCGAATTAAGAATGGAGAATTCCTCACAGACCCCGCACGTGGTCTCAATATGGCGAGTTTCCGAAAGAGCCTGGGATTTAGTTTTGAGCGATGGTGCCGGAAACATAACTACCTGTTTGCCAAAATACTGGGGTTTGACAGAATTGAATATAAGTGTGGTGCATTTTTCAATCGTAAAACAGCGGAATTGGAAGAGGGTTTCCAGATTGACCTGGCATATATAAGGAAAGATTCCAAGGTGTTGATATGCGAGATTAAATATGCGGATGCACCTATTAGCACAACCGTAGCAAACGAAGTCCAGCGAAAAGTAAATCTATTCCAGATCAGTTACCCAAAATGCAGGAACTATACATTCGAAACCGTTCTAATCACAACTGAAGGTGAGAAAAATGCATTACAAAACCACCACAAAGATTTTTTTGATCATGTTATAACCTTTGAAGATATCTTTGATAGTAGATATTGGTAGTTAAAATTTACAATATAAAAATAAAAAGCAAGGATGGAATAGTATTCTACTAAAAATTACAAGTACACTCATTTTACGTATGAAATCCCGAGAAAATGAATCAATGTATTTATTCTCAATAAATTCCAAATATTAATTGGGAAGCGCTTTGTTTACGTGTTCAAGCGCTGGAAGCCATTGTGCACAGGCTGCATCCGGGGTAGTAATATGTCTCGCGCTCATATGTCCGTCCGACGTTACCTCAACGAGAACGATGTACGTGCCTGAAGGTCCCCAGACACACTCTTCAGTGTCTTCGATCATCAAGACCGCATGCAATTGACCGGCAGAACGGCGTAAAGAGATTGAAGAAGAAGCTGAAAACATAGCATAGAATACCTTCTATCCCCAGATAGCAAGGATAGGTGTGTCCTGACATGTCTGATTACGAGAAAAAACTCTTTACACAGGGAGAAAACTCAGAAAAACACTCACTTCTTCATGCAGGATAATATTTGACTTTCTTCTGATTTTACTGTTCTCAATATTAGCTGCTTTTGGGACAGACTCTATATATTTTGTTCGTCCAAAGAATATTCTCATTCGCATCTGAAGCTGTGCTTTGACAGCGGTCATGCGCACCGCTCTGCGACTGTCGGAGAAAATTTCGATATTATGGCTCCACACCTGGTTTTTTGATTATCTCTTCCTGTAATTTTGTAGGTTTGCTATAGATCGGTTTATACTTTCC
>JAGLNY010000136.1 GCA_023139255.1 Spirochaetales bacterium | reverse complement strand
TCCCCATTGAGTTCATTTTAGTATCATCAAAGAACAGCTCGGATACATTCCTTCCCTGATACGCTTGATAGATCTCTGCTCTGTTTTTTCTGATTTGCGAGAAGGCACCAGTAACCTGTATAGGATTTCTGGAATTCAGCGATAGATTGAGTCTTCTCCAATACTTTTCGGCCACGCTTTGGGGTATCCTTGACGGTAAAAAAATCCTTATATATTCTCTCATGTTCCTGTATACACCGGAACCTCAGTTGATAATATATTACTCAGGAAAAGCACAATTGAACAATTGCTTGCATGCAAAGAGTTGATAAACTGGTAAAACGGACACTTTTATTCACCGATTGACTATTTACAGGTTTGGAGATCAAACCCAAGATGTAGTAATATAATACAAATATTACCTTTTTTAAAATATGGGAGATAAGGATAAAACAGATGAAAATCGAGAAATTCAGCATCAGTAACGATAACAGCATTTATGAAGCTTTCCCGGACGTCGCGCTCACGACCGACGGGAGTCTATTCATTACCTATCGTTTCATGCAGGGAGGCAAGGGCTGGCTTGGTAAATGGACCCAGAATTTCTTTGCAGCTGTCAGTGATGACGAGTCGGCTTTGGCGGAAAAGAGGAAAGACGCATGGACAAGGATAATCCCGATTGATTACGATCCTTCAGAAATCAGCGACCTGGGATACTCCGGATGGGTTCAGTTTGACGATGGGGGAATTTATATTGTCAACTACATTGTTGACGAGGCCCCAAAAGCACAGATACGTGGGTATTCGCATAGACTATAATGAAAGAAGGATCTACTATTCGGTTTTACCGCAAACAACCGATGCATACGGTTCCGCAGGTAATGAGTCAAGTATGTCGCTGAGATCGAATATGACACCGTAGTGACTGGGTGGGGAAAACATATGATTAAGAATCCGGTAAGATTAAGACGAAGAGAGAGCTTTCTAGGCGTGCATTTTGACTTTCACGCTGGTAAAGACTGTGTTGAGATAGGTAAAAATGTAACACCTGAGATGGTCGAGTATATTATAGAAACGGTTAAACCGGATTATATCCAGTGTGACTGCAAAGGGCATAATGGCTTTTCCAGCTATCCGACAAAGGTCGCTTATCCTGCTCCGGGATTTAAGAAAGATCAATTGCGAATTTGGCGGGATGTGACGGCCAAACACGGCGTGGCATTGTATATGCACTACTCCGGGGTTTGGGATAACGAGGCTCTGAAGCATCACCCGGATTGGGCCTGTGTAGATAAGGACGGTAACCGGGACAAGCAAATGACATCTGTTTTCGGTGATTATGTCGATAAACTATTAATTCCGCAGGTCAAAGAGCTGATTGATATATATGATGTCGATGGTATTTGGCTGGACGGGGAATGCTGGGCGACCAAACTGGATTATTCGGAAAAAGCAACTTATAAATTCCAACAGGAGACAGGTATTAGCATAGTTTCAAAAAAATCAAGTGATCCACATTTCTTTGAGTACATGGAGTTCTGTCGCGAGGGGTTCCGGAAATACATTCAACATTATGTAAGTGAATTACACAAATATAAACCGGGGTTTCAGATTTGCAGTAATTGGGCTTATTCTGCACGAATGCCGGAGCCGGTAAACACGGATGTAGACTTTCTTTCTGGAGATTATGCCATGATAGATTCACTGAATAGTGCCAGGATGGAAGCCCGCTGTTTGGTTTATCAAGGTAAACCCTGGGATTTGATGAGCTGGGGATTTACATGTAGTGTTTCGGATGAAGGGATGGCCGGATGTTCCAGTATTAAATCGGTTCTGCAGCTTCAGCAGGAGGCTGCGGTAACCATTGCTTTAGGCGGTGGGTTTCAAGTATATTTCAAACAAAAGCGAGACGGTTCTATCAGCCAATGGCAGATGAAGATTATGAAAAAGGTTTCTGAGTTCTGCAGGGCGAGACAAAAAATATGCCATAAAGCAACGCCTGTTCCCCAGATGGCATTACTGCATTCAACCCAAGCATTTTATCACAACAGAATGTCCCCGTTTTTCCGCTGGAATCAGGAACTCAAGCATATATCCTTCGCACTAAGCGGGATCTTGCACAGTTTGCTGGTGTTTCAAAATGTGGTTGATATTGTCAGCGAACATCATCTGACAGGAAAAATGTCCGCTTATCCGTTAATTGTTGTACCGGAATGCGAGTATCTTGATGAGGATTTCAAACAGGAATTGTTGAATTATGTTGAATCCGGCGGTAATTTGCTGCTTATCGGTCCGGCTGCAACTTCTTTGTTTGGCGAACAATTGAATGTGTCTTTTAAGGGACAGGCGGAAAAAAAGGAGAACTGGCTGGAATATGAAGGCAGGCTCTGCGGTTTGAAAACCACTTCCCGGGAAGTTGAATTGAATGAAAGATCAACGGGATTCGGGAAACTTTATCTGGAAAATGATATCGTTGGGGAATCAACTCCGGCAGCGTCAATCACTGATTATGGAAAAGGGAAAATAGCAGGCGTTTATGTAAATATTGGAGAGTGTTACTTCCATGCGGCAACTTCGGTTTCGCGGAATTTCCTGAACGGCCTTGTCCGTGAACTATTTCCTGAGTCTATAGTCGAAGTAAAGGGATCGCATTCTGTCGATGTCATATTAAACAGAATTGAAAGCAAGCTAGCGGTAAATCTGATAAATACGTCCGGTCCGCATGGGGACCCAAATGTTTTAGTGTTTGATGAAATCCCTGAGACAGGTCCTTTAACAGTGTCTATCCGTGTGCCGGAAGTACCTTCAAACGTAAGTATTGAGCCTGGCAACCGGCAAGTCGATTACACTTATAACGATGGTAAAATTGAGCTGACTTTGCATTCTCTTAAAATCCACGATATTATAGTAGTGGAATGGAC